>CAMKPI010000146.1 GCA_946414625.1 uncultured Spirochaetaceae bacterium
TCTGCTGTCTGTTCAACTGTTGGCTCTTCCGGACCAGTTTTCGCCGTCTGGATGTTTCCTTCCTCGACAAACCACGCGACGAAAGCGTCATTCTTTCCGTTTCCGGTTTTGCTCCGGTCGAAGAACCGTTCTCCCTTGTGGTGCTTGTTCATGTATTCGGAGTAGGTTTCCGTCCTCACGCTAAACATGTCGCAGACATCGGATCTGCTCGCGCCCATCGCAGCCAGTTTCTTGATGTATTCCGACTGCAAGTCACAGGGAAGCGTCTTGAACACGTCCCATTTCATCGGCTTTGAAAGGTCGTACTTCTTGCACTCCCCGTTCATCTTCTTTTTCTGCGCCGCTGTCAGATGATCAGACGGAAGGCTGCACTTCTTGCTTTTGACGCCGTTCCTTCTCGCGGCGGCTCCTCTTCCAATTCGTTTCCGCTCAGAGGAGGTCTGGTTAAAGATAAACTGTGCGTCACCCATGTAGGAGCACCCCCCCCATCTTGGTAGGTTTTTGGCTCCCATTCGACAGGGATGTCTACCATCATCTTCGCGTATCCAACCGCCTCGTAGACCGTGTCGAAGGAGTCCTGGTACTCCCATCCGGTTCCGCCCAAAGGATAGTTCTTTTTCCGGTACACGTTGTACTGCATCCCCATCCCGAACAGATTGTGTGTGACGGCCACATACTGCCGGTCCGACAGATAGATTACGTCATTCCCCTTGATTGTCACTTCTGATACCCTCCACGTTATTCTGTTCCATAAGCCACTTGATCACATCGAACGCAGCCGTTTTTCTGACCTCGCCATTTCGATTCAGCCCCAGCACAATTTCAATGGCCCGCATTTTCTCTTCTGTCGTATACCGTTCAGTCCGGATATCCGAGAAGATCGCAATCGCTACGCCGGTCGTTATCTTTCTCATGTCGGTTCCTTTACCGGCAGACACTCGCCGGTTTTGATCACGACGCCTCCAATCGGCGTCCTCTTGATTTTATAAAGCTGGACCCCGAGATCCACCCTGTCGCGAACCGTCGTTCTCTTCTCCGTCGCCATCAGGACGCCGTCTTGGATCATGCCGCCATAAAAGAACAGATTGAACGGCACCGCATAGTCCGTGTCAAAATCGTCTCCGAGATGGAACGTCAGTTCTTTCGGCTCTCTGCACCCGAGCCACGCGTCCACATAGACAGGCCAGCAATCATTAAATCCCTGCCAGAGATCCCTGTACATTGCATAGTGCGGAAACCTCGGCTCGAAATCACGGCATGGGATATGATGCTCGCCGCCGTGGTATGATTGGAACGGCGACTTGTGAAACTTGACGCCGTCGTGGTCCACACGCTTGCAGTTCCGCCCGTTATATTTGCAGTCACCGCAGTATAGATGAGGAACCGTGAAGACCGTGTACTTCGTGTCACCGTATTCTTCCATCCGTTTCTGTGCAAGCTTCCTGCACCGGTAAATGGACGGGCAATAATACTGAAACCCGTTTTCCTCCGCATAGTTCTCCGCTTCGTTGAAAGATTCAAACTCTCTGGAAAACAGATTCTTGTCCTTGTCAGAAAACCAGAATTTCCTCATCTGCATTTTCTCCCTTCTCAGGCTGCAAAGTAGAGCGCTGAGTAATCAAGCCCGCACTTTTCTTTCAGGACCCCAAGCACTTCTTCCGCCGACCGTCTGCCCATGTTCCGGATTCTCAGCAGGCCCCCGCTTTCCGCTACCTTCGCAACGTCCTCCATGGTTTTGCACCCGGCTCGCTTCAGGCAGTTGTAGGACCGGACCGACAGGTCGTAATCCTCAATCTCGTGCCGCAGGTTGCTCAGCGGTTCATCCGGCTTTGCCGGTTCCTTTTTTTCCGGCACCTGGACGCCCTGCGCCTTTTCACGCTCCGCAATCGCGGCCTCCCGGTCATCAAGTTCCTGCTCCCGGACGACGATTTCTCGCTCCCGATCCCGAAGCTCACGAAGCTTCTCCGTTCCGGCAATCCCGTACTGGATCAGGCGAATTCTCGTCGGATGACGCAGTTTCCTGCACGCTTTCGCAAGGATCTGCCGGACTCTTTCGCGGCCTACCTGTTCTTCTGCCGCAATCTCGTCCAGCGTCATGTCCTCCCGATACCGCATGTAAACAATGCGCGGTTCTCTGTCGGTCAGAGTAGAAATCGCTTCTTTGAGACCGTCAAGGCTGCATTCCACCGCCTCGTTGCCCTCCACGCGGTAGATGTTCTCTACCAAGTTGTACGGCCATGAGAAGACCTTATCGCTCTTGATGTAGTCGTCACCGACGTACTTGTTGATCAGATAAGCGTCATAAGACGCGTCTCGCAGGACTCTGAAATAGTCTGCGAAGTGCTCGAAAATTTCCTTGTCTTCGCGCTCTGAGCATCGGCCAAGCAGGAAATCCACCGGAACGTGGAAATAGTCCGCAAGCTTGATGAGCGCCCCAAGCCCCGGCTTTGCCCATCCGGACTCGTACATCTTCAGAGAGCTCTCCCTGATCCCGGTCACCTCGGAGAGTTTCTTGTTTCTCGTCTCCGATTCCTTCAGAAGCCACTGGAGACGGTCGGACTTCCAAGTGATCGCATCCAGATAGGCCCTTCCTTCCCCACTCAGCATCTTTTCCGTCATCTCTGCCCGCATTTCTTTCTCCGTCATGTGTTAGCCCTCTCTTTCCTGTTGACGCATCCTGTCCAGATGTGATTTCTCGTTCCCGGACATTCTTCCGGAAACTTGGCGCAGCTCCGGCAAATCGGATTTTCGAGGATCGTCCATCCCTTCTTCTTGCACTCCGCCGTCAGATCGTCAAGTTGCGCATAGCTCTCAATTTGTTTGACCTTTTCCTCTCGCCACCCGGCAGCACACAGATATTCATAGTGAAACTCAAACATGTCTTGCAACCCTGCGAGACACGCAACCGGTGTAGACATGATTGGCCTCACCATGACAGTCATGTCCGAGGCTGGCGCATCTGGTACACATCGGATTGATGACCAGCTTGTATCCAAGCTTCTTGCACATTTGGATCGTCCCTCTGTACTCCGGATAGCTCCCGACCGTCAAAGAGTGCTCTTTCTGGTTTCCCTCCGCAGTCGGTACCAGATACCGGACCTCGTAGCTTGATCCTTCCATCGTCGTCCCTCCCTCAGCAGTATTTCTCGTAGATCGGCAGAAGCTCCTTGCAGCATTCCTCGATGGTCATGCCCTTTCGCTTGGTGGTCACCCAGTCTGTGAACACTGTCAGCGGCAGCGCGTCAAGCATCTTTTCGTAGAAGTACCCAGGACGCCCGCCGATTTCACGCTGGACGTATCCCTGCCACTCCATCTTCTTTTGTTCGGCCTGATCATCGATGATCTTCTTGACCCAGTCCGGCAGCGAATCCGGATTGACGCTGTATGTTTTGTTCCCAGCATGAGAAACACGGGCCAGATCCTTGTAATCCCCGTTCTCATGGACCGTCTTGTCCGCAAAGACAAGGCATCCGGGAAACTGACCGATAAACAGGTCTTCTCTGTTGCGCAGCATTCTCTTGTCCTCCAATCACCATTTTATAGAAGCTTTTCGGCATCCAGCCGACAAGAAAAATGAGCTCTCGCCAGCGTCTATATATTACCACATTTCCGTCTCTTTTTCTATTCGCATTGTGTACAAATATTTGTGCTTATGTTTGGATATTTTGTGCACCCACGCATCCGCGCGGGATGCGACCATGCCTTTGTAATAGCACCCGGGCATATTTCGTATTTCAATCCCCGCA
>CAMKPI010000147.1 GCA_946414625.1 uncultured Spirochaetaceae bacterium
ACGCGGTCACACGAGAAAAAACAAAACGCACACTGCGGCAGATCCGGCAAGGGCCGGACCTGCCGCAGTCAAATGGGTCAAGGTTTATATGGAAACAAGATTTATGAAAGGCAATGAGGCAATCGCCGAAGCTGCCGTGCGAGCCGGCGTGAGGTTTTTTGCCGGCTATCCGATAACCCCGCAGAACGAGATCCCTGAATACCTCTCGTGGCGGCTGCCCGAGGTGGGCGGGGTGTTTGTCCAGGGTGAGAGCGAGATCGCGTCCATAAACATGGTATACGGCGCCGCATCCACCGGAGTGCGAGCCATGACAAGCTCCTCGGGGCCTGGTATCAGTTTGAAATGCGAGGGAATCTCCTATCTCTGCGCAGCGCAGCTTCCTGCCCTGATTGTGGACATCAGCCGCGGAGGTCCGGGACTGGGAAGTATACAGCCCGCCCAGCAGGATTATCTCATGGCGGTGAAGGCTCTGGGGCACGGCGGAGGGCGACTCATGGTGTTTGCTCCGAACAGCGTACAGGAGATGGTAGACATGGCATACGGCGCGTTCCGCTATGCCGAGCGCGACAGGAACCCTGTTTTCATCCTTGCCGACGGCGCTCTGGGAGCGATGATGGAGCGTGTGGAGCTGCCTCCGATGGTGGACATAAACGGTGCATCCTCTTCCGGAGCCGGCCGCGGAGGAGAGGCTTCCCTTTCCCGGAGTGCCCGCGCGCCTTATGCCTTGGGGCGCGACCCCGGCGAGAATCGGGTATCACACATGATAAGCCCGATATACGAAGCGGGGCTGGAAGGGCTCAACAAGACCTTTGCCGAGCGGATCGAGCGCTGGCGTGCGGAAGACGTGCAGGTCGAGGAGCTCTACCTCGACGACGCGGAGTATGTTTTCACGTCCTACGGCATTTCCAGCCGGGTGTGCTACCAGGTTGTGAAAAGCCTTCGGAACCACGGCGTGAAAGCGGGTCTCATCCGCCCGAAAACGCTGTATCCGTTCCCGACGCGGAGCTTTGAGAAACTGGATTACAGCAGGCTGCGCGCCGTGATCGACGTTGAGATGGCAATCCCCGCTCAGATGGCGGAGGATGTCGAGAGCGCGTTGAAAGGTCGTGCGCCGGTTTTCACACACCTCCATTCGGGCGGTGTCCTGGTGGACGACACGGGACTTCGCGCAGCGGCGGAGGAAATAATCCTGAAGACGGGAGGCGCGATATGAGCACTCTGTACAAAAGGCCGGTTTCAATTCAGCCCAACGCTTCTTCGTACTGCTCGGGCTGCCTTCACTCAACGGCAACCCGGATAATCGCCGAAGTCATCGACGAGCTTGGAATCCGCGAAAGGATAATCCACGTCCTGCCTGTTGGCTGCTCAACGCAAGGACTCACAACCTGGGATCTGGACATCATCGCCTCGGCGCACGGGCGAGCCCCTGCTGTGGCCACAGGAATCAAACGATGCCGCCCGGACAACATCGTTTTCTGCTATCAGGGAGACGGCGACCTCGCGTCCATAGGCTTGTCCGAGATTCTTTGCGCCGCGAACCGCGGAGAGAACATAACGGTGATCTTTGCCAACAATTCGATTTTCGGCATGACGGGCGGGCAGATGGCGCCCACAACCCTCATCGGGCAGAAAGCCACAACGGCAATCTATGGCAGAGAGGCTCTCGGAACCGGAATGCCTGTGAGGATGTGTGAGCTGATTCGTGAATTCGACGCTCCGCGCCTTGTGGCAAGATGCACTCTCCGCACTCCGCAAGGGATAAGAAAAGCACGTGAAGAGATAAAAAAAGGATTTCTGAATCAGATCGAGGGGCGCGGTTTCAGTTTCATCGAGCTGTTGACCAACTGCCCCACCACGTGGCACATGAGCCCCGTGCAGAGCCTGGAATTCATGGAGAAGCAGACTGAAAAATACTTTGTGCCCGGGGTTTTTGCGGACAAGGACGAGCCGTTTGCCGACTACAGCGCGGGGTATGGCGTCTCTTTCGGCGGGGCGGATTCCCGGACTCAAGGCAGGAATCAGGATGCCTCGCCCTCCACGGAAAAGAGCGCGGACAACAAAGCCCGGGGCGGCGACGCGCGGGGTGAAAAGGAGGTGGCAAGATGAGATACTCCGTTCTTTTGACAGGCACAGGCGGAGAGGGGGTGCTCTCTGCCGGCAAGATTCTCGCACAGTGCGCGGCATCCATGGGGCGCGCCACCTTTGTGCCTTGGTATGGAGCCGCACAACGGGGAGGGACCGCCCGCTGCACGGTGGTACTGTCCAACAAGGAGATCCTCTCTCCGCTCCCCGGGCTCTGCAACGCGGTGATTGCCACAAGCGACGCGGCGGTGCAGCGGGCGGCGCAGGAAATCCTTCCGAGCGGTACGCTCGTGCGTAACAGCAACAATTCCCGGAGCCGTATCAAGGCGGGTGGATTTTCCGTTCTGGACACGCCGGCGGACGATATTGCCCGCGAATCCGGCAACGTCAGGAACAGCAGCATTGTGCTGGTGGGTGCTCTTTTGGGCAGTGTCTCTCTGGTGCCGAAAATGCTTGTCATGAAGGCTCTGGACAAGGCTCTGGAGGAGAAGGGCTCGGAGTTTGCTGCCTCCGTGAAAAAGGCGTTTTCCGCCGGTTACGAATGGGGAAGCGACAAGAGCCGCCTGAAGTATCTGGAGCCCAAAACAGCGGTCTCTTCGCATTACAGCACAGAGAAGACCACGGTGGGCGAGATGCTGGACACGCCGGAGATTCGCGCGATCGTTGAGGAGATCTTCCCGCAGGTGCTGAATCATCCGCTCATTGATGCAGGGCGCACTTTCCGGTTCATCGATGCGGTGCCGTACATGAAGGACATGATAACAGCCGAAGAGCTGGACGAGTTCGAGGCGCGCCTCGAGGCGCTGCCGTAGGTGGAGCGGCGGCAATGGCTTTGAACCGTAAAATTTTACGGGCTATGAGACCGGTTTTGAGTCCTGAGCTTTAGCCTTTGAAAAACATTGGCAAAGGCTGCCTCTGCCGTATGATTCAGGTTGAAATGCCTGGCTGCGGAGAGCCCAAAAATGCTCCCGGTGGCGGAGCGCGCAAAAAATGAACACGGTCAAAAATACATCCAAAATATGCTTAACAAATATAAAATATCGTTCTGCTAGGTAAAAATTTATCCAAAAAATTATTGACAAACGGAGGGGGGGTCGGATAAATTCAGAGTGAAATTCTGTCTGCGCGGTTTGTGTGTGCGTTTCGTTTCGGAGCGCCGCGGAGCGGGGACAGAAAGGGTAAAAGCTGAACATGCGGTGGATTTTTCCATGCGGCATGGGTGCGGAGCGGGACGTCTGCCCGCCGATGAGTAGACCCGGACGCTGACATAGCGGCTGGGTCTGCAGGTTGCTGGAAACGGCAGCGTGCAAACAAGGTTGCCTGAGGCAGTCTTGTGCTGAGTCGGAGGGACCCGTCTCCCACTTGAGAGAATGGCGAAAAATACGAACGGGACTCCGGGGCGTCTGATAGTGCCTTCCGGAGATGAATTGCGATGCTTGCCGTGCCATTGGGAAGGTTCGCATCGGATGTATCGATGTTCTGCTTTTTGCAGAGTCCGGAGCGTCTGGCGTTGTCCGCCGCGGTCGGAGCGTCGTCCCTGTTCGTTTGTCCCGGATGGTTCTGTTCGGGTTTTCCTTGTTTTCTTACGGCTTTTACCCATTGGAGGGTAAATGCCTAGGTTTTTCTCGTCTTTCAGCAGAAC
>CAMKPI010000148.1 GCA_946414625.1 uncultured Spirochaetaceae bacterium
GCGGGAAAGTAGGTCGTTGCCAGGCGGTTTTTTTTTGCCCAAAACTGCCGAGTAGTGTCGGATCATCTGGAAGATTTCGGTCTATGGTGCGGCTGCCGCGATGAGGTTCTTCACAAGACATCGCGGCGTGTGTCGCTTTGAGAAAACAGCGCGACTGCCGCGCGGAGGCTCATTTTGCGATTTTTGCCCTCACGGTATCGGACGGGGTTAATCGCCACTGGTGATGCCGGGCAGGCACGGCGCGGCGCGACAGTTGAACGCCCTTAGAGCTGCGTGGAGAGCTACGGGTCGGAGCTGCGGGAGAATTTTCCGGGCGTCGTTGAATACCGGCCGCGAGACAGCCCGGCAAACTCCGAAAGTGGGCTGCGTGGCAAGGCCTGGGCGGGAGCTGTCGTAAATAATGGCATGGGATTCCCGGAAATGGGGTTTTGCCCGTTCTGCACCTGCTTTGTTGAATACTGACCGGAGACAGCCCGGCAAACTCCGAGCGGTGGTATTTCATACGATTTCGCCGGACCAATGCCGTAGTCGTCAGTGTCGCAATTACTTGGCGCAATGCCTTGCTGCAGCGTACAGTCTGAAACTGGTCGCCACGACCGCTCATCCGCCGCCGGCGTGGCGTCTTCCATTCGTGCTGACACGAGATAATTTACCTGTCTCCTTTCAAAGACCTCATGTTGAACTTTTATGCTTTTTAGCGGAAAACGTGAGCATTCCCTATCTTTTTTTCGGGCGAGGCGCCTTGCATTTTCCATCTCCCTCTCGGGCGAAGCGCCCTGCAGTCCCTGAATCAGCTTGAATTCTTCCAAAAATCTATTGACAAGCCACAAAAGTCTCGGTTAAATGTACTGTGATATTCTGTCTGCTATGTTACCAAACGGAAGGTTTGCAAAAGCCTGTCGTAAACAGAGGCGTCTGCAGAGTCCCGGCTTCCGGGATACCTGGCATGCCTCGGCAGAACGGCGGCCTATGCAAACAAACCTGTGTAGTGCACATGGCAAGACGGAAAGGGTAGAAGTCTATACATGCAGGAGAAAGATCTCGGTATCCGGGAGTTTTCGGCATGGATGGGAAGCGGGATGTCTGCCCGTTGGAATTCTCCATCTGCACCTTTTCGCATCACAGCGCGGGAATGCAGGAGACTTTGCGGTCCTGATTCAGTCAGAATCGGAGTAAAGTCCTCGTTAGCGGAGACATCCGGCGGGACCCGTTTCTCATTTGGCAAGGAAAATCATCGATTCATGGCGGCGTGCGTCGTAAGCGGCGGGAATACTGTATTCATATTCCGCTTTGCGTGGCTGTCTTGCTGCGCTGTCGGAGGACTCGTTCGGCAGCCGTGGGCTTGTATCATGATGGGTATGCACCGTCTCATGGCAAGCCCTAAAGGCGAATCTGCGATAAATCTCCGTAAACACAGGCTTTTACCCATTGGAGGGTAGATGCCTAGGTGTTTCTCAGTTTTCAAGGGTAACAGAAAATCTGTCAGCTTTTCTCGTCCGGCAGCCGATTCCAGGTCAGGGACAGCCTCTTTTTCGACTAGAAGATTCTTCGGAGCGGCTTTTGTTCTCTTTTTTGTTTTGGCACTGACAGCGACTGTGTTTGTTTCGTGTAGCAGCGACACATCCGAGACCGTTGCATACAGTACGGCGGATCTCTCTGTCTCGGCTCTCACACCGTGGGAAGAAGCGCAGAACAAAGGACTGAAGGTTTCTGTGGATCATAACATCGCGGAGGACACGGCAGACGGGTTCTACTGGTTCTATACCGCGACAAAAGCCGATCCATACGGCAAGATGGGAGAGACGGGCAGCACGCCGGCAGCCCTGAACGCAGGGAGCCCCGGGCTTGGCTCGGGCATCATCTCCGGGCTTTCCGTGGGAAAATGGGACTTTGTATTCTACGCTCTTCGAAACACTGATGGCAGCGCTGTCTCCTCTTATGACGCGAACAAAGTGGTTTATGCGTCCGACGGCGCAAGCGAAGTGGGCGGTGCGAAAAGCACGCTCCGCAAGGAAATCAAAGCAAACACCGTAAACTCAATCATAATTCCTGTGCACCGGGTGCAGCTTTTGGACGGAAGCGGAAACCCCACCAAGGGCACCCTCTTTATAGACCCGACCCAAATCACTTTTGCAGACGAGATGGGATCCATTGTTGTATATTCCACCGACAGCAATTCGGCGGACAGGGATGACAATGCGTATAAATACTCGTTCAGCAATAAACTCTCTGATTATACATATCGCATCTGCGAGTGCGACGAGGCCTGGAACCAGAAGTCAGGCGCCTGGGGAGACTGGATCATCAGCACGGACGCCGACACCGCCATCAACGGACGGGGAACCACCGCGCTGAGCACCAAGACGAGTCTCTCCATGGATGTAGGCACGCACAACATAAAAGTTGAGATTTTCCGCACCACGAGCATGGAGGGTTCCGGCGAGACCGTCGATACAAGCTCTCACGCGGAAAGCTTTCTGGCGATGATTTCCGTCGAAATCTTCACGAATTCAGTGAGCGTCCTTTCCAACGACGATGCCGGTGTCAACGCCGGAATTGCCGTGAAGCGTATCAAAAGCTTCCAGATCAATTACAAGTCGTTTGCGGTGAACACGATGCCCGCCGCCGGAAACATCATCGACTGGGACAGTACGAACATGATCCACAGTCAGATTGCCACAAATGACCCGAACATCGTGGAGAACTATCCCACTGTCCACCAATACGGCCGCACGGAGGAGCTGGACAACCCGTCGTACGCCGACAACGGCTTTGACGGTTACTACACAACAAATTCCAGCGGAGCCTTTGAGCTTATCACAAGTATTCCGGCGTTCTGGTATCAGGATATCACTGTATACGCAAAGTGGAGCCCGAAGAGCTATGCCTCGATAACATATGACGCGAACTTTCCGGATGGGGCCACTGTCACGTCTTGGACCGACGCGGATGGCACTCCGATAACGGCGAGCGGCGCATTCTACGACACCTCCAAATCCGATACCGAGGCGCCCATGATGCCCGTGGCGAATCCCGAGGCGCGCGGCTATGTATTCCTCGGGTGGTATGTCGAGGCCCTTGAGAACACCGGGACGATATTCAACAGCACGAACTACGACGGGGACGACGTGAACTTTCAGGGGCTGAAATTTCTGACACAGCTGCCCGGAGCGATGAAGGCTAACATCCGTGCGGTCTGCAAAGGCGTATGGCGTCCGGTGAGGTACCACGTGGCTGTGCAGTGCAAGAGCGCCATCAACCCGGCGACTGACTTCACCAACTATGCGGAGATTTCCGCTCAGGTGGCGGAGCTGTGGGCGGGGCGCTGGTCATACTACGGCGAGTCATATGATATCATCGACCCGAAGTCCGATACATACGGTTTTATAGGATATCTTCGAGGCACCACGAGCGACCACAATCCCGACGCCGCTGTCAACACGACATACGTCGCGGAGAACATGTGGGTCCAGAATAAATACTACAACCTTTCCATCACGGACGGAGAGTTGGTGTACTGGTATGCTCTCTTCAGCGACTATTTCACCCCGCTGGAGTACATCCGCAGCTATCACGACAATGCGAGCCTTCATCCTTGGATAAACACCCTCCTTGCTCATGGCTACACAGACAGCACATACTGCGCTGTGGACATGACTCTGGATTTCGCCGAAGTACACGAAGGCAGTTGGAACTATTTTTTAGGTAGTACTGCGTCGGC
>CAMKPI010000149.1 GCA_946414625.1 uncultured Spirochaetaceae bacterium
ATGTATATACATTTAAAGAAGCCCGTGCCCAGGTTGGGAGAATTGCCAACTACCTATACTCACTTGGGGTTCGGAAAGGAGACAGAGTTGCGCTGACAGGCAAGAACAGTCCGGAATGGGCGTTTGCGTTCATGGGAATTGTCTCTCTCTCCGCAGTTGTAGTCCCTGTGGATTATTCTCTGAAGGATGAGGAGATTGAACATCTGATCGATTTTGTCAATGTAAAGGGGCTTTTTCTTGACGGCGAACGTTTCGACAGGCTCGGTAAGGACGGAAAATACGGCTTCAAGATCTCGCTGGAGCCTGGCGAGCACGATGCCGAGTACATCATGAACATCCCGGACGTTGGAGAACAGCCGATTGAAAAACCGACCGAAGAAGATCTGTGCGCATTCCTTTTTACCAGCGGAACCACCGGCACTCCAAAGGCGTGCATGCTGACACATCGGAATTTCATCTCCGACGCCTGGTCCGCTCAAACATGGATGAACATCTACGAAACGGATGTTTTCTACGCGATTTTACCGATTCACCACGCATATACTCTTCTTGCGGTTTTCATTGAATCCCTATGCTCCGGTTCATGCGTTGTTTTCGGAAAGCGACTTGTTGTGAACCAGATTTTCAAGGAAATACGTGCAGGGCATGTAACTATGTTCCTTGCCGTTCCTATGCTCTTCAATAAGCTTCTTGCAGGAATTATTAAAGGACTTGAAGAAAAAGGCGCGTTCGTAAAGGGTCTTATGCTCGCCCTTGCCAGTTTCTGCGGCTTTGTAAAGAAAACCTTCAAAATTAACCTCGGACGAAAGATTTTTGGTTTCCTTCGGGACAAAGTTGCAATGAAGGACATCCGTATCTGCATAGCCGGCGGCGGACCTCTTCCTCCAGCAACATTCAAGAGGCTTAATCAGTTCGGAATCGATTTCGTGCAGGGCTACGGTCTCACGGAAACAAGTCCTATCCTGACGCTCAATCCGATCTTCGACTATGACGAAGGATCCATTGGAAAAGTTGTTGCAAACTGTGACATGAAGTTTTTCGATAAGGACGAGCAGGGGAACGGAGAAATTTGCGTCAAGGGCTCGATGGTGATGCAGGGTTACTATAATAACCCGGAAGCAACCGCTGAGATCATCGACAAAGACGGATATCTGCACACAGGCGACATCGGATACATCAACAATCGCGGTTTTGTTTTCATCACGGGACGCGCGAAAAACATTATCGTCACCGAAGGCGGCAAAAACGTGTTTCCCGAAGAGATTGAGGATCATTTCCAGCTATACTTCGATATCGAGCAGATCTGCGCTGTGGGTTACATCGTGGACAAGGAAAAGAAGGCCGAGGCAGTTTGTGCCATCATCTATCCTTCCGCCGACGCGAAAAGAAAATTTGCCAACAAGGACGATCTCCAAAAGCATTTTGAAAGCATAGTGGAAGAAGTGAACAAGGATCTTTTGCCATATAAGAGGATAAGAAAGGTTGTTGTCGTGGACGAGGAGCTGGAAATGAGCTCCACGAAGAAGGTGAAACGCTTCATTGTGAAGAAAAAATACGCGAATCTTATCAACGGCTGATTGACTGGCACCGCTTTCCGCTGTGCTTAAAACCCTCTGAAGCCGAATGATATGGATTCTGCACTGCACGGGACAGGACAGATGCCGAAGACTCTGTTGCCGTGTCAGCCGTGCATACAGGCAATTTTCAATACTTCATATAAAAAAATACAACCCAGGCGGGGGATGATTTCGGTTTTTTGGCCTTGAGCCGGGAGAATCCCCGATCTGGGTTGTTTTTGTCTGGAGTATTCAGGACGCAATACGTCTTAGGATGAGCGAAAGTCTTGTCGGATATCTGTTTTACGGCTATGTCACTATAGGATGAGCCCGGACAGATGGACGGTTTTGGCTCTGGATTGCGTTTTGTTTCAATCCTGCGTCCGGTTTGAAGCGTTTTTGACCACTTCAAGGACGCTAAACGGGACTGTGTGAAGATTTCGGAATAGATAAACAAGCAAAGCTGGACATAACAATCCTGTGTGTGTCTGTTTGTCTAAACAAGGAAAAGTGTTTATATTTATCATATGAAAAAAAAAGATTCAAACGACTCAAAAGAATTAAAGACGCCTAAAGCAAGAAAAACCAAAGAGAACCGGCGATATGTCGAGACTTCGGCTGAGAACATAGAGAATATTTTCATCCTTCCAATGCGGGGATGCCCCGTGTTTCCAGGGCTTCTTACCACAATAGAAGTCACAGAGCGGCTCGATATGCTGAGCGTAAAGTATTCAGAGGGACAGAAAGGTTTCGGACTGCTTTTACTGAAAAACGATTCCAAACGCCCCGGAGATGAATTTTCGGAAGAAGACTTCTACTCGATAGGAACGCTCGTCCGTGTGAAGAACAAGATCAACACGGTATACGGCAGCAAAAGTCTTTATCTCGAGACCATCTGCCGTTTCAAAGTACTATACATGGAGAGCCACCACGGGGTTGTGACCGCAACCGTACAGCTTATTGAGGAACGGGAACTTGACCCTATCACCAACAAGGCATATACGCAGGCAATAAAAAAGGCTGTCTCAATGCGGGACGACAATTCTTTCCTGATGAACAGTCTTCGGATAAACACGTATAACATCCAGGAGGCGGTTCGCCTTACCGATTATCTTGCCTCAATGATCGTAGACAAGGACAAACAGCAAGAATTCCTGGAAAATCTCGATGTTGAAGACAGGATGCACAAAATCCTGAAAGTACTTCAGGAAGAACTGACAGTTCAGAAAATGCAGGAAGAAATCCAGGTGACTGTGTCCAAGAGCCTGGAGAGACGACAGAGGGAATATTACCTTAGGGAGGAGCTGGCGGAAGTAAAACGTCAGATCTCCAAGATCCAGAAAGAGGAACGCGGTGATAATTCTATTGATTTCGATGACGACGAGGATATAATCGACCTCTACGAGGACACGGATAGCGAACAGACCGAGGGTGGGAACACTGCAAGGAAGAATCCAAAAGAAAACGAGTCGGATCCCGGACAGTCTGCCGAGAAATCGGGTAAAAAAGACAAAACACAACAAACCGGCCCTGCCGAATCTGACAAGCTTCCGCGTAAAAAGCGCCTGGCTGAGCGGCTAAAGGAGCTGAACCTTTCAGGAGAAGTTCGGGAGACCGTGTTTGAAGAGTTCGAAAGGCTGAAAAACACCGACAGATACAGCCCAGACTATCCGATGATACGGACATATCTTGAGACTGTGGCTGACCTGCCGTGGAACACAATGTCAGAAGACAAGTTCAACCTCAGCGAAGCGAAGAAGATTCTAGACAGAGATCATTATGGAATCAAGGATGTCAAAGAACGAATCCTCGAGTTTCTCGCGGTAAGGCAGCTTCGCGGAGACAGCAAAGGCTCGATAATCTGCCTTGTGGGTCCTCCGGGAACAGGTAAGACTTCCGTTGGTGTTTCTATAGCGAAGGCACTCGGAAAGAAGTACTACAGGTTCTCTGTAGGCGGAATGCGGGACGAAGCGGAAATCAAAGGGCATAGGCGAACCTATATCGGCTCCATGCCGGGACAGATCATTAAGGGGCTGAAGATTTGCGGAACAAAGAATCCTGTCTTTGTGATCGACGAGATCGACAAGATGACGGCTTCCGTACAGGGAGACCCCGCCGCTGCGATGCTGGAAGTTCTGGATCCGGAGCAGAACACCGCG
>CAMKPI010000150.1 GCA_946414625.1 uncultured Spirochaetaceae bacterium
TGGACATTCTGCACCCTCGCCGCCGTTCCGCTGGCATGCATTCACAACCAGGACGCGCACCTCCTTCTGGAAGACTTCGTCCGGATCCTCACCTCTCCGTCGAAGCTTGTCACAGACTACTTCGCGCTTGGGGGGCTCGGAGCGGCCTTCCTCAACGCAGGTCTTTGCACCCTCCTGTGCGACATACTGATCCGCCTGACACGAGCGAAAATGACAGAGACCACCCTCGCGGCGTACTTTCTCGTCCTTGCGCACTGCTTCTACGGCCTCAACCTCCTGAACATGGCTCCTTGCATGGCAGGAGTATTTGTCTACTGCGTCGCCACACGCCGCAAAATAGGAGAGAACATCCATATTGCCTTCTTTTCAACCGCTCTCGGCCCGTTTGCCAGCGACTTTCTCTTTCGCTACACACTCGGAGCCGCGTTCGACCCTTCACACCCCAGAATCTCCGCGGCAGGCCTCATAGTCACGGCAATCTTCTCCCTTGCAAGCGGCTTCATCGTTCCGGCGCTTCTTCCCGGCACCGCAAAGATGCACAAAGGCTACAACCTCTACAAGGCCGGTCTGGCCATAGGACTATACGGCATGTTCGCGTTCGCTCTCTTCTACAAAACCCTCGGCGTCGCAATGCCGGAAATTATATTCCACGCGAACCCGATCTATGAAGCGGCAGAACGGAACTACCTGAAATTTATCAACTGCTATTTCATTGTTATATTTGGAATTACACTGATTTACGGCTTGAGTTCAAACGCCAGAGATAAGCAGGGCGACTCTCAAAATCGATCCTCGCGTCCCGGTCAGAATGGGTGCAAAAAAAGACTCTTCTCTTTCAGTGGCTACAGAGAGATATGGCTCTGCGACGGACATTCAGACATGTTCACCAGCCGTTTTGGCTTCCCGCTCACCCTTGTAAACATCGGGCTATACGGCCTCTCGATAATGCTGTTCCTGAATGCGGCAATGGCAGCCACAAACGGAGTGGGCTTCACCGGTCCCACCACGGGAGTCATCATAGCCGCCATAACGTTCTCCGCCTCGGGACAAACCCCCCGCAACACCTGGCCGGTTGCCCTCGGCTTCATACTCCTTTCAGCTGTCTCCCAGATAGTTTTCCGATTCACCCCGCTTTCCAGCTCATGGACCCTCACAACGCAGGTGTACATAAACGGGCTAGCGTTTGCAACAGGCCTCTGCCCCTTCACAGGTCGATACGGCCGCCGATACGGCGTCCTCGCCGGAATGCTGGACGCCGCGCTCTGCTCGTCCACAGCCCTCTTCCACGGAGGTTTTGTCCTCTACAACGGAGGGTTCACCGCAGGACTTACAGCAATGCTGCTCATCACAATCCTGGAATTCTACAATGTAAAGCAGATTACGGATTCCGACCACAAATGACCTTGCGCGGCGCGTCATGGCACTGCACACATGCATTGTGCCCCGCATATAGTCGCAAGGCAGTACAAAATCCAGCCCGTCTCGCCAGTCATCGCATTCGCGCCTCCGGCTGGGACCTCCCGCTGATAGCGCGCCTGTTCGCCCGTCCCGGGCTCCCAAGCGCACACCCGCGACACAGGCAGAAACCTCAACTGAGCGGAGTCTTACTTCAGTGCTTCTTCTTTACATTCACGAGAGTTCGTCCGCCAAAGCCTCGATCCTCGCCTTGTTCGCCTCGCTCAACGCACTCATAATGGTCACGTTGTTCTCGGCAAAAGAGAGGCTCTTACACGGCTCCAAAAGCTTACGCATTGTTTTTTCCGCCATCGGAGCCCATGAACCGTTCTCTATGAAAGCCACAGTCTTGTTCTTCCATCCCCGCTCGGCAAGGTCCAGCAGGAAATTCCGCATGAACGGGAACACCTCCGCGTTATAAGTGGTGCTGGCAAGGACGATTTTCGGATACCTGAAAGCAGCCTCCACGCACTCCGCCATGTCCTCGCGCGCAAGATCCATCACTTCGAGGTTCTGCACCCCTCTCTTCTTCAGTGCGTCTGCAAGCAGTTCCACAGCCTTTTTTGTGTTGCCATAAACAGACGTATAGGCGATTGCAATGCCGTTTGTCTCTGAGGCGTATGCAGACCAGGTATTGTACAAATCAATATAGAATGAAAGGTTTTCGTTCAAAACAGGTCCGTGCAGCGAGCAGATTACCTCAATATCCAGCGCGGAGGCCTTCTTCAGCAGAGCCTGAACCTGGGCTCCGTATTTACCGACAATCCCGAAGTAGTACCTTCGGGCCTCGCAGTCCCAGTCCTCGTCCGCATCCAGAGCCCCGAACTTTCCGAACGCATCGGCGGAGAAGAGGACCCGGCTTGCCACGTCGTATGTCAGAATCACCTCCGGCCAGTGCACCATCGGAGCGGAGATGAAAGTCAGGTTGTGCACGCCGAGCGAGAGACTGTCCCCCTCCTTGACCACGACCCGCCTTTCCTCAAAATCCGTACCAAAGAAGTTTTTCATCATCTGGAACGCTTTTGCAGACGACACCAGTCTCGCGCTTCCGTACTTCTCCATAAATGCGGCGATCCCCGCGCTGTGATCCGGCTCCATGTGCTGAACCACAAGATATTCCGGAGCGGTGCGCCCCAACTCGCCAAGCGCGCGCTCCACATTCTGAAGCCACTCGCCGACAAAACGCCCATCCACAGCATCCATCACAGCAATTTCCTTGTCTGCAATAAGATACGAATTATATGCCATTCCGTTGGGCACAACGTACTGCCCTTCGAACAGGTCAATTTTCTTATCATTCACGCCAACGTATTTGATGTCTTCCGCAATTTTCATGACATTTCTCCAATCTATAAAGCCAATTTGGGTATATTTTACATGCAAAAAGCGGCAAACATCAAGGGATGCGCTGCCCTCCCTACGCCACGCGATGTAGCATTATCAATTTATCTCCTTTTACACAATACAATTACTCAGTTCAGCTTTAAGCAAAACCTGTTTTGTTTGGATAATGATCTCAAGGCGGGCAAAAACGAAACCCAAACACTCTCAGCCTTGGCAAAACGGTTCCGGCTGTATGGAGGCAAAACCTGGACAACCAAATTAACAATTACATCAGCGATTTTGACGGCATACACCTGCAGGACACGAAGCCGCGGGGCATAGAGTCTTGCGGCATAAGCCCCTGCGACAACCACCCAGACATTCCATCTCTCATACGGAAAACCGCCCGCGAGAGGTTTGGCATCACCGCCGTAAAACCATTCCAAATGCTTGTAATTCAGAGAATTATCGAACAATCTGATTTTGGCCACGCTCTAGGGGAAGCAGGCGAAAAAAGCCGGATTCAAGAGAGTTCTCTCTGCATAAAAGGTTCTGGACCCGCGGGCGGACTCTTCGCCAAAAAATCGTTGTACAAAACCAAAAGAGACTCCGACGCCCCGCCACAAGGAACAAAACATCACACCGTCGCCTCTCTATCGGAAGAAACCCACTCCGAAGCCCCGCGACAGAAAACCAAACACTACACCGCCGCCCCGCTATCAGAAGGAGCCCGCTCCGATGCGCCAGGGCAGAAAACCAAACATCACACCGTCACCTCTCTATCAGAAGAAACCCGCTCCGATGCGCTAGGGCAGAAAACCAAACATCACACCACCGCCCCGCTATCAGAAGAAGCCCGCTCCGACGCGCCGCGCCTCAGGGCAGAGCCTTGCGGCGTAGCTCCCGAGTCCGCTGAACCTCGGGACCAAGTTG
>CAMKPI010000151.1 GCA_946414625.1 uncultured Spirochaetaceae bacterium
GCTGAAAGTTACAAAATTCGATGTTGCGGAGTATTTAGACACCCCCGAGACACAGAATGAATACCTGCGCCTGGTTGCGGAGGAAAACGACCCTGACGCGTTCATAGAGGCGGTTGCCGATGTTGCCCGCGCACAAGGAATGACAAAAACGGCAAAGGGCGCTTCGATCAGCAGACCCGGGCTCTATAAAGCGCTTTCTCCCAATGGAAACCCTGCTTTCTCCACGGTATTTCGCATTCTTAATGCAGTCGGTTACACAATTGTCCCTGTTCCGCTCAAAACGGCGGTTCCTGAAAGCTGACACAACTCATCCAAAGCCGTTCCGCCCCCGCAGGGCGGATTTTTTTCGCCAAAAAGCTTTTTTACAACGGGAAGCCGCATTTTCGACGCGCTGCGTAAATAGACCAGCACGGCAGCGCCTGAAATGCTGAGGCGTGCAGCGCTATTTTTTCTTCTTTCTTCCCATTTCAACATACGGGTATTGAAATCCCGTAAAATCAAACAAACAACAAAAATTGAAGGAGGCGGGGCGATGTCGCAGTTCATACCGCCGTCAAGGCTTGCATATTACTACGCAGGAAGCGGAATTGTGGACGCAAAGGTGGAAGGCAACACCCTCACACTTACAAAGAGGGACGAGGAGGGAGTCGAAACCGAGATAGAGTTCGAGGGATCTAGCACGCAGAAAATCGTGAAAGTCTCCGCTGCCGAATTCTCCACCCTCAGTCGCAACGCGATAACAGTCCTTGAAGATTCGCCCGCTGCCATGGCGCTCTCATTCACTCTGGAAAGCCCTTCCGAGACCGAAAAATCGGAATATAGGCTTGTATTCAGGGCGGGAGCGAACACATCGGCTGCCATAACCCCGCCCGATGGCTACGCATTCAGCTGGATTACATCCGAGCCGGAGTGGAAGGCTGGGAGAGTATACGAGATCTCGTTCCTGTCGCTGGAAAAGGCACTCACGGACGCAACCACAGGGAAACGCCTCATCAGCGTGTCCTGCACTGACCATTCGTAAGGGGGCTCTATGGCATATCTGACTACATACGGCAAGATTGTCGAGGGAGATGTTTCCTACGCGCCGCTTTCCGTCACGGTGGACGGCACCTATTACAATCCGCCGACCGCCTCATGGCTTTCAGCTCACGGCTATAAGCCGGTGACGGACAAGCCCGAACCCACGACGCCTGCAGACGAGGGAAGACATTGGACATACATGTGGATGGAGGACGCTTCCACTGTGTTCAAGGAGTGGTATCAGGAAGATGACGAACTCTCTCTTGACGAGAAAATAAAACGATTCCTCGAGGGCAACCTCATAGAGATGATTACTGTCGACGACAACGGGCGTGAGGTGAAGTCCTATGTTCTGAAATTTCCCTCCGCGTCTCCGGACATCGACACGGGAGATGAAGACCTGGACAAGATAATCAAGGCGAGCCTTAAAAAGGCGGCGTGGACGGACAACGAGGGGAAGGAGACCACTGTCTATACTCCGATTTTCACTGAAGCGCAGCTGAAGTCGTGGGGGGTGGTGGTATGATCCGGCGGTTACTTACGGCTCTTGCGGTGGTGTTTGCCGCTGCATACACGGCGCCTGTGCTTTTCGCGCAGGGTATCCGCGACACCGGAGGGGTCGGAGTGTTGAAAATCGGGGGCAAGGGTGTGAACAGCGTCCGCCTCCAGGACGCAACTCTGACCGAAGTACAGACGTCCAGATCCGACAGCACAACCGAATCTTCCTACGTTTACGCAAACACGCGACCGCTCGAGCTGAACATTTCCTGGATTGATACAGATCTTGAAGTGATTGTGGAATGCACGAGGAAAACGGGTTCCAGGAGCATTGCGGTATTCAGCGACGGCTGCTCTCACGCCCTCACTTCAATCAGGCGTGGCGATACGGCGATGAAGCTTTCGGGACTTCCAAGGAAAAGCCTGTTCGGACAGATGTTGGAAGGCTTTTACGTGTCCCCGGGGTGTGAGGATGGGACCCGAGTGTTTAATGCGGATCTTTCGGTTGTGAGGAATGTTTCCGTGAATTGGATCCGTAAAAGTGACCCGTTCACAACTTACACCGAACTGACGACTTACACCGATGCGGACGGCTGGGCATATGAAGGCAACCGGCTGACGGTTTACGCCCGCTGGGTTCCGTGATCCGGCGGTCGTGTTTTAGGGATTTTTGACGTTTTCCTCCGGACGGAAGCGCCCTTGCTAGCGGACGCGCGGAAGGCGGCGGAAAACGAAGAGAATAACCCGGTGCGGCGCGCGAACGGTGAACCCTCCGGAGAGGTATTCCGACACGTAATGCTCGGGAGGCGGGGTTTAAGACCCGCAAATCAATAACCTATATCAGCATTTGAATGCGGCGGGGCTTCGGGTCCTGCAGGGAAAGGTCGAAAGACCTCCTTTTAGTCAAAAAAATGTCAACGCTTCCCGCTCGTTGCGGGTGGGAAGTTGTTTTTTTTCTGGTACTCCGGCCGCTCCTTAGGCGGGGCGGCAAGATATAGACTCCGCGCAGCGGACAGACTCGAAGCGGCGGGCGGTGCGGCGGCATCGTCGAGGATCCGGGACGGGCGCGCGACCATCGAAGCCCGCGGAATTCCTCTTGAGAGGTGGACGGGACAGTCGGACGAGCGTCTTGAAACTTGAATCGGGAACAACACGCGCTTTTTGGAGATTTCATCCATGAGGGATTTTATCATAGCGTTCATCCCGTCGCTCTGCTCCGCTCTCGGCGTGGGGCTCATGGCGGCGGTGAACAGGAGGAAAAGCGACGCGAACGCGATGAAGGTCATGCAGACCGACATCGAGGACTTGAAGCGTGGGCAGGCGGTGATGCAGGGGCTTTTGGCAGAGGTGCTGAACCTGTGCGCCACGGCGTTCGCGGAGGCGCGAGAGAAAGGCCATATAAACGGGAAAACAACGGACGCGATGAGCCATTTGCAGAAGACGATGATGGAGAGTGTCCTGAAGAATAACTGACAGCCTCCGGGCTTGAAAAAAGGAGTGAAGCATGGATTTGATCAACTGGATTATGCAGAATTACCAGACGATTTTGAGCATCTTTTTCGGCGTGGTATTTGTTGCGAGCGTCATTGTCAGGCTGACGCCCACCACGAAAGACGATACCGCCCTGCGGAGTATCGTGTCCTTTCTGGACAACTTCTCCGTCGTCAAGACGGCAGACGACAAGGAGGTCTTGGAGCGAGCGAAAAAGCACCTTGATGCAAATCCGGCGGGTAATGCCTGATTTGCGCGCGAGTCCCCGTCCTATGGGCGGGGCTTGTGTTGTTCAATAGTGTTCGAGGATTTAATATGCTGAAGATTCTGATATATCTATGGACGCTGCCGCAGTCCGTCCTAGGCTGGCTTTTGTCGCTTTTCTGCAGAAAGTCGACGCTTCACGGCAAAAGAGTTTATCTGTGGCGTTTCAGCTGCGGGTTGTCGCTTGCGGATTATATCTTCGTGAACAAAGACGCGAGCGTTTTTACAGTTGCCCACGAGTACGGGCACAGGCGGCAGAGCCTCTATCTCGGGTGGCTGTACCTTTTGATTATCGGCATACCGTCCATCACGTGGGCGAGCCTTTACACGCTCTTCTGGGAGCGGAAAAAATGCTACTACGACTTCTACACGGAGAGGTGGGCGAACAATCTCGCAGGCTACGAGGCGTGGCTCGGCGCGGACGGCAT
>CAMKPI010000152.1 GCA_946414625.1 uncultured Spirochaetaceae bacterium
AAAGTTCGAGCAGCTGGGAGTTGTTCCGGCAGACATCATGATGCCAAAGAAGGGAGTGGACCTGGAGAAGTGGGCAGTTGTGGCCTGCGACCAGTATACGTCCGAGCGGGACTACTGGGAGAGCGCGATGGACTATGTGGGCTCGGCTCCGAGTACGCTGAAGCTGATTTTCCCGGAGTGCTACCTCGAGGATGAGGACGGGGACGAGAGGATCCAGCGGATCAACGAGACAATGAAGAGGTACGTTGAAGAAGGAATTTTCGACACATACAAAGAATGCTTTTTCCTTGTGAAACGCACATGCGGGTCCGGCTCCAGGCTCGGCCTCATGGCGGCTCTTGATCTTGACAGATACAGCTGGGAGCGCGGTTCGAAGACCATCATCCGCGCCACAGAGGGAACGATTCTCTCACGCATTCCGCCACGCAAGAAGATCCGCCGCGACGCGCCGCTGGAGATTCCCCACATCATGGTGCTGATCTCAGACGAAAAAAAGTCAGTCATCGAGCCGCTCTACGAAAAGCGCGAGAGCCTCAGAAAAATCTACGACACTCCGCTGATGAAAAACGGCGGACGTGTGGAGGCGTATCTTGTGGATTCCCCTGAGGATCTCGAAGCGGTTTACAGCGCATTTAAGACACTCTCCGACGGGATGGATCCGGACAATCCGCTCCTCTTTGCTATGGGAGACGGCAACCACTCCTTTGCCACGGCTAAAAGCTGCTGGGAGGACATCAAAGCAGGGCTCACCGAAGAAGAGCGAAAAACTCATCCCGCGCGGTTCTGTCTTGTGGAACTGGAGAACATCTTCGACCCGGGGCTTGTTTTCGAGCCGATCCACAGGGTGCTTTTCGGCGTGAGCGAAGAGCTATTCCTTGAGGAGTTGAAAAAGACCGCCCAAAGCGTTACTTTCGAGAGTGAGGCGGATGGGGTTCATTGCAGGAACTGCATCAAGAAGCGCAACGCCGACCAGACGGTGCAGGGCTTCGGATACTGCACAGCGGAAGGGTATGTCTACGTAAGGCTCCACAATCCCAAGGCGACGATCTCCGCGGGAACGCTCCAGATTGTGATAGACTCCCTCCTCGAGAAGGGCTGCACTGTGGACTACATCCATGGGGACGACGTGACGGAAAAATTAGGCAGAGAGCCAGGCAACATCGGGCTCTTCCTCCCCGCGATTCCGAAAACGACTTTCTTTGAGTCGATAATGAGGGACGGAGCGCTGCCGCGCAAGACGTTCAGCATGGGAGAAGCGCAGGAGAAGCGCTACTATATGGAATCACGCTCCATAAAATAAAGATAATGAAAGCATTGAGGTCGGACAGGCAGAACCGCGTTTTCAGACAGATGAATACCGCTTTGGATGTGATGCTGGTGGTCTATGCGGGTTTTTTCGCCCTGCTTGCGTCCACATACGCCGCAGAGTACAAGGATGGATTTATCCAGCTTCTTAAAACGCTTTCGTACATCCTGGGATGGACGCTGGTACTCCTCTCCGCGCTGTCAGTGATAATCGAGATCTCCGCCGCATTCTGGGGACACAGGATATATGTCGGCCGATCCCTTTGGACGCTGGTGCGCGGAGCTGTCTCGTTCGGCATGCTTTTTTCGACCTATTTTGCGGAGCATTTTGTGAACGGTCCGTTCCGCCTTGATGTTTAGGCGGTGCGGGCCGCACGGAGGCATCTCACGGCAAAGATGCCGCGGGATGGAGGCTTCGCACCGCGCCTTGAGGCGCGGTGCGAAGCCTAAGACAAGAACGTAGCTTGCGAAGATGCTTGTCAGGCTGATGCGTTGTGAGCATCTCGCAGCCCCGCCGGCCACACGAGTGCAGAGAACACCCCGCAGGTCAAACCTGACGCCCGGGGAAAGAATGCAACTCGGCGTCCAGTCGGCGCGTGCGCCACGGCGGCGTGTTCCGTCGGGCGCCTCGCCGGACGGCACAGGCACGGTGCGTGACTCAGAGGCGCAGCCGGGCACCTCGCAGGTAAGGGGGACGGGTACAGTTCGTGACTCCTGCCCCCACCACCGTCGGGCGCCTCACAGGCAAGGGGGCACTGCGGCGACAAGGGCTCCTCGCAGACAGGAGAGAACGGGTACTGTGATGCCCCCCGCCACAGCAGAAAGACAAATACAATGAAGACAGACACAATAAGCAAAGACACGATTCAAAGCCTCATCCGCACCGCGCTGGACATGCGAGGGCGGGCATATACTCCCTATTCCAGGTATACGGTCGGAGCTGCCCTACTCGCCAAAAGCGGCACGGTGTACACCGGATGCAACGTAGAGAACGCCGCGTTCACCCCAAGCACCTGCGCCGAGCGAACCGCCTTCTCCAAGGCGGTGAGCGAAGGAGACCGGGAATTTACCGCGATAGCCATCGTTGGAGGACACGAAGGCGCAGCCTCCGAAGGCTTCGCGCCGCCGTGCGGGGTTTGCAGGCAGGTGATGGCCGAGTTCTGCGAAGCGGACAGTTTCATTATCATCTTAGCCAAGAGCGAAGACGAGTACAGGGTGTTTACTCTGGGAGAGCTTCTGCCGTCCGCCTTCGGTCTCGACGCGTCGCCGGAAAAAAAGCCCGTATGACCACAGCAAAGAATGGAGACAAAATGCTGGGATTTTTCCGAGAGGATCCGCTTTTCAAACCTACTTCCCTGTTCGAAGAGGATACGGATTTCCCCAAGACCGTCATACTCACATGGCAGGACGGCTTTGAGCGGGAACTCTTTGACAGATACAGCCCCGCGGAATACAGCAAAAGACTCTGCGTAGGCGGACTATATTCAAGAATACTCACCTTTGAGCCGGACGGCAGCGAAGCGGGATCGGATTTGAGACTTCCCGGCTCGTTAAGCGCCCGCGAAAAGAATCATTCCCAACCCTGCAAAACATCCCCGCGCCGGCACGCCGAGTTCCCGAGCCATGGCAAAAGACCTATCGCCTTTGCGCTGATTCCAGCGGGAGGACCCGTCGTGTCCATGGTAATGGAAGAGCTCCACGCCCTCGGAGCGAATAGGTTTTGCTTCATCGGCTCCTCTGGCTGCTTTTCGGAAAAAGCCGGGGACTCCCTCATCCTCCCTACAGCTGCGTTAAGGGATGAAGGGACAAGTTGGCATTATATCCCGGACAAAGAGCTCTGCATCGCCGTTGATACTGCAGAGGCGACGGAGAATTTTCTTTCAGGCGCAAAAATACCTTTCGTAAAAGGCGCCACTTGGACAACGGATGCGATCTACCGCGAAACATCGGGAGCCATGAAAAAAGCACACGAACTCGGCTGTATATGCGTTGAAATGGAATGCGCATCCATCATGGCCGTCGCGCGGGGCATCGGAGTTGAAGCATACCAGATTCTTTTCACCGCAGACCGCCTCACGTCTGAGTCGTGGGACATTGGGCGACTGAAAAACATGAAGAAAGCCGCTCATGCGGTTTACCTGGACGTAATAGTAGGTCTTGCCACGCACGTGGACGGAAAAACAGGGCATGACAGAGGAGTTTTAAATGTCTGATTACATGAACGGAACCGGAGTACAGTACCATCTGAGGATCAAGCCGGGAGATGTGGGTCGATATGTGATCCTTCCCGGAGACCCGAAACGAGTTCCAATGATAGCGAAATACCTGGAAAACGCGCATCTTGTCGCAGACTACAGGGAATATATGACCTTCAC
>CAMKPI010000153.1 GCA_946414625.1 uncultured Spirochaetaceae bacterium
AATGTATTTGTGCTGTTTTTTGGAGCGTGCGAATACAAAACCGGAATAGACGAGCGAGCCTGGACCCGGATATGACAGCGGAGCCGTATCACCGTGGATGACGCTCCGTTCAGAAGGTCTGGGCGACCGGGACTCAGCCCGGCGACGGGTCGACGCGTTTTGATTCCGTACAAATCCGCTGTTTGAAGAGCGAAGCGGGACCCAAAGTGACGGCGAAGCTGCTTTCTCGACGCCATGCTACCCGGGAAAAGCCCTCTGATAAAATGAAACCCCTGTACCCGGATTTGATCCAGCGTACAGGGGCTTAAGTTTTTTTGATGCACGAGCATTTAGAAGGTGCACAGGGCATTTAGAATGCGCGCATAGTCCCGAAGAGCGAAAATCAATAATCGACTTTTTCGCGTAGCACCTTAGGATGCGCATGTATACCGAAGCGGCTGAATTTTTGGATGCCACGGTGCGCGGAACGTGTTCCAGATCCCCGGCACAGGAGGGCGGTAAAGGATGCCCGGTATGTGGACCGTTTCAGCGGTTCACTTATCTGTTATTTTGCAGAATCGGTCTTTATTTTGTTTTCTTCATGCCTCTTCAGGCTGCGGAGCACCAATCCGGTGAGGGCGAACAGGGCAATCGCGTTCGGGAGGACCATCAGGTTGTTGAACATGTCTGTCAGCTCCCAGACTGTATCGTTCTGCAGTTTTGTCCCGAGGAATATGAAAAGAATCGCGATAATCTGGTAAAGAACAAGGCTCTTTTTGCCGCATAGCCAATCCATGTTGATCTTTCCGAAGAGGTTCCACGAGATGATTGTGCTGAAAGCAAAGAAGAACAGGCATATTGCAACGAATGCTGAACCGAACGCAGGTCCGAAAACCGTTCCGAAAGCGGTCTGGGCAAGGTTTCCCTTGCCGATGCCTGCGGGAATGACGCCTCCTGCGAGAGGACCGTCCGGAGTGTACAGTGTGGAGATAATCACGAGCGCGTTCAGCGTGAGCACAACGAAGGTGTCGATGAAAACACCGATCATTGCCACAATTCCCTGTTCATGCGGCTCATTCACGTTGGCGAGGGCGTGTGCGTGCGGCGTGCTTCCCATGCCTGCCTCGTTGGAGAAGAGGCCCCTCTTTGCGCCCTGACTGATGGCGATCTTAAGTGCGGAACCGATGCTGCCGCCGATGATGGCTTCGGGCGTGAAGGCGTATCGGAAAATCATGCCGAAAGTTGAGGGAATGTAGCGGATCCTGACGCAAAGGACGGCGAGTGCACCCAGAATGAAGATTCCCGCCATAACAGGAACGATCTTTTCCGTCACAGATGCAAGACGTCCGATTCCTCCGATGAAGATTATGAAGCAGAGCACAGCCACGACAAGACCTGTCACGTACCATGGAATGCCAAACGCAGTGCCCATTGTGCTGGCGATTGAATTACTCTGTACCATGCATCCCATGAATCCCAGGGCGAGGATTGCGGCGATAGAGAACCAAGCCGCCAGAGCTTTGCCGCCGGCGCCTTTGAAAGCGTGGGTGATGTAGTAGACAGGGCCTCCTTTGGGGTGTCCGTCCTCGCCGCTCACGCGGGTCTCCTGGGCTGCCGTTGCCTCGCTGTAGATCGTCGCCATTCCGAAGAATGCTATGATCCACATCCAGAAAATTGCTCCGGGACCTCCGGTGAGTATTGCGCCGGACGCACCCACGATGTTGCCCGTTCCGACCTGGGCTGCGATTGCAGTAGCAAGAGCCTGAAAGCTGGACATGCCGCTTCTCTGCTTGCCTCCGTTAAGGCGCAGCTCGCCGAAAACGTGTTTCAGACCGCGTCCGAAATACCTTATCTGAACGAAACGGGTCTTGATCGTGTACCAGAGTCCCACGCCCACAAGGAGGACTATCAGGATGTAGTCCGAGAGGTACGTGTTCACCTTTGAGACGAATTTGAAGATGGTCTGTTCCATATTCTGTCCTTCTACCTGAGAGTTTCAACGCGCGGCGGGCGCGCGTTTTGCCCCTTCGGTAATCCCGAAACCCTTCGCTGTCGCGGTTTTGCCATGCGATGAGAATCTTCGCACCGCGTTGTGTTTCTTCTGTCCGCAGCGGCGTCCGTTCGGGAATTTCTCCAGAGTCCCTCCGCTCCCGGTTGCGCTGAAAGCGTTCCTGGAAGCATCGCAGGGTTTGTGTTCTTTTATACGGCAGATTTGTTTTTGTGTAAAGACTTGCCCCTGCAGGAGGCAGGAGCATCGCACAGAGGTGTTATACGTGCGCTTGAACTTCTTCGGAAGCCTGTCTCCGAATTTTCCGAAGGCGCGAGCAATGAATAAAGCGTCCCCTTGCCGAAAAGCAGGATTCCCGCCGGCGTACCGCCGGCGGGAATCCTTGAAAAGAGCGCGGGACCCGTGTGTACTTCAGGTTGTCGAAGTCAGGTTCGCATCACTCAGTGATAATCCTGACAAAGAGCGCGGGATCCGTGTGTACTTCAGATTGTCGAAGTCAGGTTCGCATCACTCAGTGATAATCCTGGCAAGGAATGCGGGGCTGCCGTCCGTGAAATAAAGACCTGTTGTGAAGACTCTGCCGCCGGCGGGATTCTCCGCGCTTTGCGAGGCTCCTGCGGCCGGCTGTGTCGGCGCGCCCTCCGCTTCGCTTTCCCTGCAGATCGGGGCTGTGAGCACGTCTCCCTCGTGGGCAGATTTCTTAAAGACAGCGGTCATTTCTCGGATTCTCATTTTTTTGAGCTCGTCCACCGTGAACAGTCCGAGGATGGCGCGGACATAGGCTGCATTGTTCATGTGCTGACCTGCGTCGATGTCGGACGAGGATACATTGTAGGTTCCGAGTATGCGGATATCGCCTGCGTCAAGTTCGAGCGGCCCTATATCATCCGGCGTGTCTGGGGAAGATTCTCTCAGAGCCTTTGCTCCGGAGAGCTCGTCGCGGAAAACACGCACCGTCGGAAAATCGGAGAAAGAGAGGGTCTCGTCGCTGTAAACCATGTCGGGAGGGAAAAGGGCGGGAATGTTTGCAAGACGCCCCTCTGAAAAATTCATGACGGCCCATTCAGTGATGCCTTCGGCGACAAGTCCCGCGCTGTTTGATATGCGGTAATAGCGGTTCGCCTTGTGGGACAGAGGCTTCACCGGCCATGTCTCTTCCACCACGGGGCTTCCCATTCCGGGTTTGTTGTCCGGATTGAAGCAGATCCGTGTGCGCACGGTGAGCCAGAATAGTCCGCGAGCCATGAACTCGTCCTGAGCCATATTGAGCTTCTTGGCGTGGATACCCGCAAGCTCCATAAACTCCTTGAATGTGTCGTATGTGCCGAGCCTTCCGGAGTAGTCCGTCGAGCCGTAAAGTACTGTGGTGTTGATTTTCAGCTTGTTGCAGCCGATTCCTGTGTCTGTAATTTCCATGGAAAACATAATACTACAAGGAAATTTTTTTGAAAATGGCAGCTGAGGATGTGGTGCGGGGGGGTATTCAGGCGGGAATTATCCAAAATGTTTTTGCGCGGAGGATGGTGTGCGTGGGCGAAGTTGGGACTCATGCCATGATCCAATAATCAAAAATGTTCGTGCGGAAGATGGTGTGCGGGTATTTGCCGCCGTTCGTCCGGACAGCTTCTCATGCAAATTGTTCACGCACGGAGGATGGCGTGCGGGGGCAATT
>CAMKPI010000154.1 GCA_946414625.1 uncultured Spirochaetaceae bacterium
GAGTCGAAGACACAGATCGCGAAAGATATTCCGAGGAGAGCCTGGAGGATCTGTACAGCACTCTGGATTGGCTCGGCATAAAGTGGGACGAGGGTCCTGTGGTGGGAGGTCCTTGCGGACCGTATATCCAAAGTGAAAGAACAGATCTTTATCGAGAGTACGCAAAGCGCCTTGTCGACTTGGGAAAGGCTTATTATTGCTACTGCACTCCGGAGCGTCTGGAAGCCTTGCGAAAGGAGCAGGAAGCGTCTCATAGTGAGCTTCAGGGCTATGACGGTCACTGCAGACATCTGTCTGAGGAGGAGAGGCTTGCCGCCGAGAAGGCCGGAATTCGTCCGGTGATACGGCTCAAAGTGCCTCGCGAGGGGAGCGTGACGTTCCATGATGTGCTCATGGGGGATATCACGCGGGAGTGTAAGGATGTGTCGCCCGACCCGATTCTCCTGAAGAGTGACGGTTTTCCGACATACCACCTTGCGAACGTTGTAGACGACCATTTCATGGGAATCACCCATATAATGCGCGCCCAGGAGTGGATACCTTCCGCGCCGCTCCATGTTCTGATGTATCAGGCGTTCGGTTGGGATGTGCCCGTTTTTTGCCATCTCCCAATGGTGATGGGCTCTGACGGCCACAAGCTCTCGAAGCGGCACGGCAGCACTTCGGTACGTGATTTCCGTGCAAAAGGATATCTCCCCGAGGCTTTGCTGAACTACGTGTCTCTCGTGGGCTGGGCTCCCGGCGGAGACGAGGAGTTCTTCACCCGCGAACAGCTGGAGAAAATCTTCACTTTGGAGAGGATCAACAAGGCTCCAGGGGTGTTCGATTATCAGAAACTGGACTACTTCAACGCGCAGTACATAAAGAAGCGGGACGACAGATCCCTTGCAGAGCTCCTTGCGCCGTATCTCGTGAAAGAAGGGATTTTGGGCTCCGCGGGAGGCTCTGTCTCGGATGACGAGATGGCTCGCCTCATGGCTTTTGTGCCTGGCGTCAAGGAACGAATGACGATTCTCTCGGATATTGTAGGTCTTTGCGCTTTTGTCCGTAGTGAATCTCTCCAGGCGCTCGGATCGACCCCGGCTGAAAGAGCCGCAATTCTGATTCCGAAGAAAATGGACGCTGCCGCGACGCTCGGGAGCCTTTCCGCGGTCCGGGATTATCTGAAAGAAGCGTTGCGTTCAGGAAAGACCGACGACGAGATCCAGAAAGATCTCTGCCAGATTGCTGTGAATCTCGGCTTGAAGAATGTGGGAGTGTTCGGGCCGCTCCGCGCTGCGGTTACACGCCTTTCGGTGTCTCCGCCCCCATTCTCCTGTATAAGGTTCCTCGGAGAGGAGGAGAGCTTTCGTCGGATTGACGAGGCTATTGCCTTGCTGGAAAAATGTGTCTGAAGAAACGACCCAGAACGAGAAGAACAAACGGAAATGCGGCGCCATGATGGCGCCGCATTTCCGTTTTCTGTTTGGTGGACCGGTTTTGAGTTGGGTTAGGGCGGTTTTGGCGTTGAATGCTGTTATCTTTTTTTGATTATCTCGCTTTTGCTTCAGACAATGCTGCTAGTTGTACTGTTTTTGTCTCAGTGGACGAGGTTTCCTTGGCTTGGGAGCCGGCCGCCTGATGGAGCTACTATCTGGCGGGAAGTGAGGTGAGTTCACGCGGGTCATCGGGGCAGGTCGTGCCTGATGAGGTAGCTGCGACGCCCTGTACAAGGCAAAAAATATCAGGCTGTATTTGAAAAAAAGCAGTTGATTCTAACATTGTAAGGTAATGATAAAAATAATGCGTAAGCTGGGAAAGAGAAAAGAGTTTTAAAGATGTTGTACGAAAAAATGATGATATCTAGGATTGAGGTTGAAAAAAGCATTTGAATGTTTCTTCAGCCAGTGGCATAAGGTTTTTGACTTCCATGGTTCAAAAAAAATCATGCGCATCGGAAGGGCTCAGAACATAAGTATGTTTTATAATGCGCCCATTGATTTGAATTAACTTACTGGCTTGTGTATATATTTTTCAAGAAAAACCTATTATTCAATAAGTGGAATTTTGAATAGAGTTACACTCTACTCAGCCTAGTCTTGACAGACTAGGCTAACAGGGTTGTTCTTTGAAAAAATAGAAAAAGAAAGGGTGGAAAATGATTAAAATTAATGAATTAAGTCAAATCATTTTAAAGAGTGGAGAGTCCGTAGATGTATCTGTACAAAATTATATGGGAGACAGGGGTGCAGATTCTTCTATAACCGCACAGTGCAATTTTTGCAATTGTGGTTCTAATTGTAATCGCTGTCATAAATAGCGTAATCAAAGGATTTAATTATTCATATGCATAATAAAAAACTTGAAGTATGCTGGTTGACGTTAAATAGAGAATGCAATTTACGATGTAATTATTGTTACGCACGTGGAACTGGATATGATGTCAAAAAAAATATGAGTTTGGAAAATGCAAAAAGAATATTGGATTTTTGCAAAACAGGCAAAATAAAACACTTGGTTCTTATTGGAGGGGAACCATTATTATATCCGGATTTATTTCCTTTATTAAGGGAGTGTTCAGAAAAAGATTTTGATGTTCATTTATCTACAAATGGAATAGCTTTTAGTAATTCGGATTTCTGTGAGAAAGTTTTTTCAATAATAAGACCGTCTATAAATGTCTCTATTAAAGGGTATGATTCAGCTTCTTATATAGGCACAACCTCGTGCGATGCGTTTTCAGATTTGTTAGAGGCCTTTGCTAATTTTAAAAAAAATGATGTTGATTTTCATGTGTCTTATGTTTTGACTGAAGATAATCTTAGTAATTTTTTAATTGGGGTAAAAAAAGCTTTTGAATTTGGAGCTTCGGCTTTGCATTTATCTTTCGCATATGATTTCAATACTGCTTCCATAAAAGATTTAAATTTTTTAAAAAAAAATAATCCTGTTTTCAAAATAAGTAAGTTTGTCAGTATGGTTGATGAGATTGAAAATGTTACCAGCGGTAATTGGGATTTTGAAAATGGATATCCTTTATGCTTCTATTCACAAGAGCAAATAAAAAAAATAGGAAATCATCTTGCCACAGGATGTCAAATGCTTTTTGGTGATGGTATTTTGTTTGATCCTGATTTAAATATTATTCCTTGTAATTCAATGTATTCGGTAAAAATGGGGCAAATGGGTAAAGATTTTGATTCATATGACGAATTTGAGGTTTTTTCTAGCGAAAAGGAATATTTACTAATTAGGCGGTATCTTGAATCATTGCCATCAAGTGATTGTAAAAAATGTGAGAAACTCAAATATTGTGGTGGAGGATGCACTCTTTTTTGGTCTCAGGTTGATTTTAAATCTGTGAAAGAGTATTTGGATTGTAATTAGTAAAAAATTTGTCGATTGATGCTTGGCTTCGCCTGGGGCGCCTTCGGAGGTGTTTGTGACGTTTTGGTGGTCTGGACAGTTGTTTTGCCATGTCCTGACTTATCGGTGCAGAGCTGGGGCGTCAATAGCGCTTGTGCAGCCTAGGAAGGGGTGGAATTCTTCGTTTTGCATGAAACCTGTTGTGGCTAGCGTCAAGTAAAGTTCGCAATTTCATAAGTCATTGTCCTTCCTGCAACCTTCCTTGATTCCAGCAACTCCTTCTGTTGTTTCAGCGTCTCCGCTTTC
>CAMKPI010000155.1 GCA_946414625.1 uncultured Spirochaetaceae bacterium
ATCTCCTTAGGATAGAGGTTTTCTCCTCCGCGTATTATCATGTCTTTCAGTCGTCCGGTTATTCTGTAGTTACCGCTACTGTCCCTTGATGCGAGGTCCCCCGAATGGAGCCAGCCCTCTTCATCCACCGTCTCGGAAGTGGCGCGCGGCATCTTGTAGTAACCCTTCATCGTGTTGTAACCCCGGGAGCAGAATTCCCCGTTCTCGCCGTCCGGAACCTCGAGCCCGGTCTCCGGGTTGATAACCTTGCATTCGACGTATGGAAATGCGTAGCCCACGGTTTCAGTGCGGACATCCAAGGGGTCGGTCCAGGAACTCATCGTGCTCCCCGGGCTTGACTCGGTCTGCCCGTATACCGAGACGATTCCCGTCATGTTCATTTCAGCCGGGTCGGCGGCGCGCTTCATCAGCTCAGGCGGACAACCGGAGCCTGCCATAATCCCGGTACGCATGTATGAGAAATCCGTTTTCCTATAGTCAGGATGGGCGAACATCGCAATGAACATGGTCGGTACACCGTTGAAGCAGGTGATTCTCTCCTGATTTATACACGCGAGGCTGTTCTTTGCGCTGAAATAAGGCATGGGGCTCATCGAAGCGCCGTGCGTCATGCTGCTTGTCATGGAAAGCACCATTCCGAAGCAGTGAAACATCGGCACCTGGATCATCATCCGGTCGGCGGTGGAGAGCCCCATCCTGTCTCCTATGCACTTTCCGTTGTTTACAACGTTGTAGTGGGTGAGCATCACGCCTTTCGGGAATCCTGTTGTGCCGGACGTGTACTGCATGTTGCACACGTCGTTCACTCTGACGCGCCGAGCCATCTCAAGCAGCCGGGTTCGCGGAGTCTTCTTGGAGCATTCCATCGCCTCGGAGAACGTCAACGCTCCCCTCTGCCTGAATCCCACAGTGATAACATGTCTCAGGAACGGAAGACGCCGGCATTTCAGCGGTTTTAACGGATCTGACGGGTCGGCTTCCGCTTCTATTTCAGGGCAGATCTCGTTCACTATGCCCCTGTAGTCGCTGTCCGGAACCCGTTCGATCATGATGAGGGTATGAGTATCAGATTGCCTTAGAAGATACTCCGCCTCATGGATTTTATACGATGTGTTCATCGACACGAACACGGCTCCGATCTTTGTCACAGCCCAGAATGTTATGAACCACTCCGGAACGTTGGTTGCCCAAACAGCCACTTTCGTTTTAGGTTTGACACCCAGCGATATCAGAGAACGTGCAAAAGTGTCAACGTCGTCACGAAATTCGCTGTATGTTCTTGTATAGTCAAGAGTTGTATACTTGAAAGCAATCTGATCCGGGAAACATTCGCAAACACGGTCGAGAACCTGTGGAAATGTAAGGTTCACAAGCTCGTATGGCTTCCAAATATAGTACCCCGTGCCGTCATGGTTTCGGTAAAGCTGCGGCGTGGTGTCGGCTGAGCGGTTCCAGCGCCCCATGTAGTTGACAAAATGTGGGAAGATGAATTCCCAGTCCCCGCGCTCCGCCTCGCTCGGCTTATATTCCAAAGAAACGAAACCACCGTAGTCGATGCTGGAAAGGGCGCGCATCATATCATCCGCGGGAAGGGTTCCCTCGCCGATTATCGTATATTTGCCGTCGGCGTCGCTGTCCCTGAGATGTACATGTCTGACATATGCTCCGAGGTTCCGTATAGTGTCGTCCGCCGACTCATGGGCAAAGAAATATGGATAATGCATATCCCAAAGCACGCCGACGGAGTCGCACGCGAAGTCGTCCAGAACCTCCCGAAGACGACGAGTGTCGGAAAAAATCCCTTTTGTCTTGAAGAGGAAGACCACGCCCTGTTCTTCCGCTTTTTTTGCAATTCGTTGGGTGATCTGCCGTTCGGTGTCATCGAAGCCTGTGGCTACCGCACTGACATACGGCACCCGGAGCATTGCCGCAGAGTCTATCAAAAGCGAGAGATTCTTTTCCGCATCGGAATCCAGGAGATTTATGTTAGTATCGAAACAGGGAATCTCTATCATGCAGTCCCGAAGGCTGCGAAGAGTTGCAAAAACGCGCTCCGGAGACAGGATACCTCCCGATTCAAACAGGCTTTTTTCCCTGTAGAGAGCATAGAACTCCACCCCGGAGAAGTTCATGTCCTGGGCCATGGCAATATGCTTGTCCCAAGAGCCGAAATTCCATCCTCTTGTTGAATATGACAGCTTCATTGCAACTCCTTTTCAGTGGATTCATTCAAACCGGCGGAGCAGTCAGCCTCACATCGCTGGGCTTCCCAGGACGCTGTAGCCTCTGCCGTGCTGCAAAATGCAAAAAAATACAAGGCGTCAATCCCGGATACAGAAGAGCTGATTTCAGAAGTATATGTGTCACCGCACATAAAAGCGGTTGGAAAACATTTAGACAAATCGCCCGCAGCATTGTACTGATGTAGGCAAACTCGGTGTCCGGACAAGGAACTCATTTTCCTCCCTCCCGCTTTTCATATTCAATTTTGTTCAGCGCGTTTACGTAAGCCATAATGGACGATCCGATTATATCGGTTGAAACGCCGAATCCGGAGTATATTTTACCGTCGGAACGCAGTTTCACCAAAGCACGTCCCATAGCCTCACGGCCTTCGGACACAGTCTGAATTTGGAAGTCGTCCAACTCGTAGTGATGTCCGGTGATTTTCTCGATGGCAAGAAACGATGCGTCGATAGGTCCGTCTCCAACGGAGACTTCTTCAAAAGCCTCGTCGCCGCGGTGCATCCGGACGTGGCTGGTAGCAGAGATTGTGTTGCCGGAGTTGATTATAAAGTAGTCCAGAACGTATGTGGATGGGACGAGCAATGCCGAAGAGGCGACAATTGCCTCAAGATCCCGCGTTGTCACCCTTCCCTTCTTCTGCGCTGTGTCGCTAAACAGCCTGAAGACTGCTTCTTTTTCGGCAACAGACAAGTCATAACCCAGCCGGTCGGTTTCCTTGAAAATCTCATCAGCCGAATCCAGAGCCGTGAAAACCCTGCCTTCATCCTCATCCCTTACTCCGTTCTGGAACGGTGTACGAGATGTGCTTTCATCTTTGCAAAAAGACTGGATAAGCCCCTTTACCCTTGAGATTTCAACTGTTCCCACACGGGTGGAAGCATCCAGCGCTGCGGTTTTTTCCTCGATAATGCGAACAACATTCTCTGTATCCGCAGCATCAGTAGAGAAAAACTGCGCTTTTATCTCCTCCACACCCGCCTTGATCGAGAGGACGGAGTTGATGTCTGACAGGTTCATCCTATTCGTGACACTGATTGCAAAACGCGGCTTTCTTTCGGCGCCGTCCCGCTTCCCGGTCAGCAATCCATCCAGGAAAAGAAGCAGCTCCTCCGGAAGGAAAACGGAGTCATCGTCGCAAAAAGTTATGACATCTGCATCGACGCATTCAGAGACTATTTCCGCAAGGAATGATTTGTCGGAGCGTGCCGCGTCCCGGAGGCACAGCTCAACTTCCCAGCCCGGAAGAGACTTTGCATACGTGACTGATTCTTTCATGAAAGCAAGCATGGCATCTGCCTTTTTGTGAAAGAAATATTCCATTTGCACGCTGCTTGTCGGAATCGCTATCTGGATACGTCTTTTTGAAGCTCCTGATGTGAGCTCGTACAGCTTGTCGATTTC
>CAMKPI010000156.1 GCA_946414625.1 uncultured Spirochaetaceae bacterium
CGTTCGTCCCCTTCGAGACAGCGCAGGATCATGAGTTCCCGTGACGCTCCGGAACAGGCTTCCGCATAGGGCATTGCCTCCTCGCGCCGCCCTGCCATAATCAGCGCATCGGCAAGAAGGTGGTTCGCGTTCTCTCTGAGCGACGGATCCGTTGTGCGGTCGAGCACGGCGTGACACCGTTTCTCAATGTCTGCAAGGATCCTGCTCTCTTCCTCTTGATCCTTTTTTCTGGAAGGAAGCCAGTACTCCGCAGCCGCGACTTCATAGGAAAGGCGCAGATCGGTGGGATGCGCCGCGGCTTGCCGTTCAAGCTCCGGAAAACGCTCCTCCATTTCGCGGGTGATCTTACCGCGATAGGCGCGGAGTTCTTCCATCAGAGCTTCCGTTTCTTCGTCCGGCTTGTTCAGTCCGAGCAATTCGTCCGCCGTGACGCCGAGCACCCGGCACAGCGGGGCAATGAGCGACAAATCCGGGGCCGTTTGTCCGAGCTCCCATTTTGAGACGGCCTGTGCGCTCACACCGAGGTAGTCCGCGAGACGGTCCTGTGTCAGGTCGGCTTTCTTGCGCAGGTCTTTTATCCTTTGTCCGATGTGTTCCATATCGTTCTCCTGTTTTGTACAGATAGAAAGCGGGCCCGGCTTCCTTACGGTTCCATTATACCAGAACCGGAAGCCGGGCGCAATGGATTTATTCTTGAGTTCGATTCAACCGCAGGTTGCGTCAGAGGGCAAAAAGAACATCACTAGTGAAAAGAAAGATGTATGAATGGGATTTTTCCGCCCGACTGCCCCAATTGTGACAATTCATGTGGAAAAACGGCGCAAGTCTCCAAAACCGAAAAAAGAGAAAACCCTCGAAACCTCAATGATTTCAAGGGTTTTTGCGACATCGGAGTGACTGGATTCGAACCAGCGGCCTCTTGGTCCCGAACCAAGCACTCTACCGGACTGAGCCACACCCCGATTGCCATAGTAGTATAACACATCCGCCTCCGGATGTCAAGAGCTTCCGGGGATTTTTTGATCAACTTTTTTTCAAGGTGAATTTCCAAAGCAAATTCCACAGTGGAAAAAGGAGTGGAATTTACCGTGGAAAGAATAATGTTCCCTGCACTGTGCGGCATCGTGCCTGTCTTTTCGCTGCTCTCCTGTTTTCGGAGAATGATTCGTCACCCCCTTGCACTTTCCGCCCTATCCGGTTATAATAGTTTCAGCACCGACTGATTGAATCGATCCGGAGGTCTCCATGATCTATACTCGCGTCAATGCCGCGTTTGCCTATGCCGGAGACAGTCTCTGGCGTTCCCTGTATGTGCGCGGGGACATCACGCTGGAAGAATTCGGCTGTGCCCTGCTGGTCTCCCTTCGTGCGGAATTTGAACACTCCTTCCAATTTGAAAAGAAGGGCAGATGGTATGTCCCGGAATCCTACGGGGATTTCTCGAGCGCATGGACGCCGATGCGGGGACACACGCTCGACGAACTCGGGGACGAATTTGATTTTGAATACGACACCGGGGACGGCTGGGATTTTCACTGCAAGGTCTTCAAGAACGCCAAGGAGATCGACTCCGACAGAATGGCGATCTTTGACGGCGGCGCGGGGATGGGGATCTGGGAGGACGGGATCTTGTCGTTTAATATGGCGGTGACGGGACAGGTCCGCCCAAACCGGACAAGGGACAAGGAAGAAGTCGGATTCTATATGCCGCGGAATCTGCCGCTGAAAAGAGTCGGCGACATGAACGATCCGCTCGATCCCGCCGAGGAACAGTCGCTCCTCGATGTGAAGCTCCCCGGCGCGATCCTGCTGGTCACCGGAGCGCCGATGCGGAAAACGAAGCCCGGAAAGAAAACCGACGCAAAGGTCGGGAAAGTGGAAGACGCGAAAGAAAAACCGGATGGTGAAGAGACGATTTCCATACCGATCCCGGAAAAATACACGAAAAAGAAGCTGAAATCGCTGTACGAATACCTTCCGCTGACAAAGAAGGAACTCACGCTTCTTCTGGATTACATGGAAGCGATGGCGAATCTCTACGGCATTCTGTGGACACCGGACGCCTGTGAGATCATCATGGAACAGAACCCGGATCTGTTTCTCTCCCCGGAAACGTTCCGGGACTTCACCCTGATCGCGCGGCATGAGAAGCATCTTGCAATCTGCGGTCTGGCGGACACATACAGGGATGAGGAGGCATGGCTGTCGCCGTACCGCGAGATCCTCGACCCGGGTCTCCTCTCCGGAGCCGAAGATCTGTACGACACTCTGGCGTCCGGACAGCGGGGAAAGCCGCGCTATGTTCCCCCGAAAGAAGAACTTTTGAAATACAAGGACGCCGGTTATTCCGAACCGACGCCTCAGAAAGCAGCCCTTGCGGCTTATCTCAAAAAGAAGCTGGGGAACGCGGAAGCAGCGGATACCGTTCTCCGGGAGATGACGATCATGATCCGGAAAACGCCGAATCTGAAAGCGCAGGAAATCATGGATTTCGTCGGCAGGATGGGCGTCACATTCCAAAACCGCGACGACGCGCAGGAGCTGATGGAACTTTACGCCGATTATTCGAACAATACGCGTATGCAGTTCAACAACGGATATACACCGGAGGAGCTTTACCGGGAGTCGGTTCGGGCAGACATACCTCTCGATACGGGGCACCGAAAGGTCCTTGTCGCCGGAGAAGAAGCGGATAAATCGCCGGTCGGGAAGCGGGACGTCCGAGAGGGGATTCTCGACGCCCTCTCCGGTATGCCCGAAAATGACCTGCGGAAAAAGCTGGCAGACGCGGTGGACAAGCCGAAGGACGGCACGGCTCCCGTGTGGTCCGGGGATTTGATTCAGGCACAAAAATACCCGAAGGTCGGGAGGAACGATCCCTGTCCGTGCGGCAGCGGGAAGAAGTATAAAAAGTGCCACGGACGGTCGGAGGCGGCGGATGAAACAAACGATTGAAGAAGCAGAGAAAAGCCGCGCCTCCTGAACGATGCGGCGAAGCCCCTTGACAATCCGTCTTCGGCAGGTTACAATAGAACCGGAATGAAAACAGCGGAGGGTATCATGCGAACCTTCAATACCGCGGCGGTGTGCATCCCGTCGAAGCACTATATGGTGGATCTGACCTCGCGCCTCGAACAGGTGAAGGCCATGATCGATGCCGGGCAGTACTTTGTCATCAACCGGGCCAGACAGTACGGAAAGACGACGCTGCTTGCCGCCTTGAGGCGTTATCTGGCGGAAAACTATCTTGTTATCAGTCTGGATTTTCAGGCAATGAGCGGCGCCAGTTTTTCATCGGAAGGCGTGTTCGTCGCTTCTTTTGCAGACTTGCTTCTGGATTTGTGCGAGTTTCAGGGCTTAGTTCTTTCATCGGACATTCACCGAATGATTCAAGAGATCAGCGCAGCGTCGCCCGAGGAATTGAAATTGCCAAATCTCTTCCGTGTCTTCGCGCGATGGAACAGGGACGTCGATAAACCCATCGTCCTCCTCATCGACGAGGTAGACAGCGCGACCAACAATCAGGTCTTCCTCGATTTTCTCGCCCTGCTGCGGCTGGCCTATATCAACCGGGAGAATGTTCCGACCTTTCAGTCCGTGATCCTCGCCGGGGTGACGGACATCAAAAATCTGAAG
>CAMKPI010000157.1 GCA_946414625.1 uncultured Spirochaetaceae bacterium
ATTATCCAAAATGTTTTTGCGCGGAAGATGGTGTGCGTGGGCGAAGTTGGGACTCGTGCCATGATCCAATAATCAAATTGTTCGCGTGCGGAAGATGGTTTGCGGGTATTTGCCGCCGTACGTCCAGATAGCCTCTCATCCAAATTGTTTGCGTACGGAAGATGGCGTGCCGGGGCGATGCTGGGGCGGTGAGACGCGGATAATAAGATCGCGACTCTTTCCAGGACTCTCTGCAGATTGTAAAAAAACAGGTTTTGGTATAGGCTAAAACGTTGAAAAACTCTGCGGGCGTTGCTGTAAAGACTCTGTCGCGCTTACATGCGGGCAGACGCAGCCATTCCGGGTTCGAACCGGACGCATTGCAGAAGGGCTGTGGGTCTGTTTCAAGCCCGTTTGCCAATAGCATCAAGTTTGCATCAAATGCTGCGCATAGCGGAGCGTGTTGCGTTTCGTGTCGGGGGAGTCATGAAGTCTATAGAGCTGGAGAAAGTGTATAATCCGAAGGAATTCGAGGGAAAGATCTATTCCGCGTGGGTGGACAGCGGGTGTTTTAAGCCTGTGGATAAAGGCGGGGAGCCGTTCACGGTTGTGATGCCGCCACCAAACGTCACAGGAATCCTTCATATGGGGCACGCCTTGAACAACATGCTTCAGGATACCCTGATAAGATATCACCGCATGACAGGTCGTCCGACGCTTTGGGTGCCCGGAACCGACCACGCGGGAATCGCCACTCAGAACGTTGTTGAGCGGCAGCTGGCACGGGAGGGGCTGAAAAGGCAGGACCTGGGGCGCGAAAAGTTTCTGGAGCGTACCTGGGAAGTGAAGGAACGCCACCACGACATAATCGTCAAGCAGCTGAAGACCATAGGCTGCTCGTGTGACTGGTCCCGTGAACGCTTCACCATGGACGAGGGGCTCTCCCGCGCGGTGAAGGAGACTTTTGTAACGCTTTACAACCGAGGTCTTGTTTACAAGGGAGAATATCTTGTGAACTACTGCCCTCATTGCGGCACGGCTCTTGCGGATGACGAGGTGGAGCATCAGACCGACGCGGGGCACCTCTGGCATGTAAACTATCCGTTTGCGGACGGAACTGTTTTTAACGGAAAGAATTACATTACGGTTGCCACAACCCGTCCCGAGACGATGTTCGGCGATGTGGCTGTTGCGGTGAACCCGGACGATGAGCGGTATAAATCCATTGTAGGCAAGAAGTTGATTCTTCCTCTTGTGAACCGTGAGATACCTATCATCGCTGACAGCTTTGTTGGCATAGAGTTCGGAACGGGTATGGTGAAAATCACGCCGGCGCACGATCCGAACGACTGGGAGTGCGGCAAAAGACACGGTTTGGAAGCCATAAACATCCTGAATCCGGACGGCACGCTGAACGATGTCTGCCCGACTGAATTCCGAGGCCTCCCTGCCGAGGAAGCGCGGTTCCGCGTTGCTGACGCGCTCAGTGACGGCGGGTTCCTCCTGAAAACAGAGGATTATACCCATGAAGTGGGCCATTGCTATCGTTGCGGCACCACTGTTGAGCCGTATCTTTCAAAGCAGTGGTTCGTGAAAATGAAGCCGCTTGCGGAGAAGGCTCTCTCCGCGTGGCGCGCCGGCGAAGTCCGATTCTACCCGAAGAGGTGGGAGAACACATATTCCTCATGGCTAGAGAATATCCGCGACTGGTGCATATCCCGCCAGCTTTGGTGGGGGCACAGGATTCCCGTCTGGTATTGCCAGAAGTGCGGTCACATGAATGTGAGCGTCGACGAGGTGCATGAGTGCGAGTCCTGCGGCTCCACAGACCTCAAGCAGGATCCGGATGTGCTTGACACATGGTTCAGCTCATGGCTTTGGCCGTTTAGTACGCTGGGCTGGCCGGATGAGACCTCCGACATGAAACGCTTCTTCCCGACGAGCGCCTTGGTCACCGCATACGACATAATCTTCTTCTGGGTTTCCAGGATGATCATGGCGTCTCTTGAGTTCACCGGCAAGGCCCCGTTCCGCGACATCTACATCACCGGTCTCGTGCGCGACAAGCAGGGGCGGAAGATGTCAAAATCCCTGGGTAACGGCATAGATCCGATCGAGGTGGTGGAGCTGTACGGATCCGACGCGATGAAGTTCACTCTCTGCTACCTTGCGGCTCAGGGACAGGACGTGTTGATCGACATGGACAGCTTCCGACTGGGCAGCCGGTTCGCCAACAAGATATGGAACGCCACGCGGTTCCTGCTTATGAATCTTGAGGGGCGAAACCTTGTGCCTGTGGAGCGTGAGAGCCTCTCCGTTTTTGATAAGTGGATCTACGACTCTCTGAACAGGAATATCATGACAGTCCGGCACGCGGTGGAGAATTATAAATTCAACGAGGCTGCCGCCGCGATATATGACTTCTTTTGGAACGATTTCTGCGACTGGTATGTGGAGATCGCAAAGCAGAGGCTCCGCAGTGGGGACGACGCGGAGTGCGACCGCCTTGCAAGCATTCTGATGGACATTCTCAGGGAAAGCATGGCGATGATGCACCCGTTCCTCTCGTTTGTAACGGAGGAAATATGGTCTCGCCTGCCCGGCACTGAGGGTTTTGTGATATCTTCTTCTTATCCTGTCTGGCGCGAGGAGAGAGAGGCTCCCGCTGAGAGAAGCCTCGTGGAATCGCTCCAGAGCATTGTGCGCTCCGTGCGTGGAATTCGCGCGGAGATGGGTCTTCCTGCCGACGTGAAAATGCGCCTTGTTGTGCGTCTGGATCGGAAAGGCGAGGTGGCGGAGTTTGTTAAGTCGAACAAGAACCTTCTCGGGACTCTTGCCGGCAGCGGGGAGATTTTGGTGGACGACGAAGGCACTGCGGATGTTGCCGGGGCTTTCCCCGCATCCGGCGCAGGATATGAGGTCTTTGCCTTTGTCCGCGATGTGGTGAACGTGGAGAAGGAGATTCCCCGGCTGGAGAAGGAGCTGAAAAAGGCTGAGGACGACCTCGCTGCCACGCTCCGCAAGTTGTCCAACCCGGCGTTCCTTTCCGGGGCAAAGGCTGAGGCGGTTGAGAAGGAACGTCGTAAACAGGCGGAATTCGAGGAAAAAATTTCAAAAGCGCGCGCCCACATCGAGGTTCTGAAAAGCTTCTGAAGATGACAAGGATCCCCCGTCGGTTTATTATCACGCTTCTCTTCGCTGTTCTTGTGATCCTTTTGGGGGTATGCGCTTTTGCTTACTTTCGGATGCCCCGGTATGCGTTTGTCCAGGACTTGTCGTGGCACGTGCTGCATGTCGACAGGTTCTTGGGCGACGCGAAGAGGGCGCTGCTCCGGGATGGGAAGCGTCTCAAAGTATATACAATCAAGGCTTCTGACGACATGGACGCTTCTGATGTTGAGAGGTTTTTCTCTCGCGTCAGGGGTGCCCGAAAGGTGATTTTGAGCCCGGTTGTTGGAGTACTTTGCGACAAGACGGGTTTCAATCCCAAATCTGCTCTGCCAGGTTCTTTTGTTGCGGTGATGGGTCGGGGGCACATGCTGGACTCTCCTCTGGAGGGAGGTTCAGGCGCGGCGGGAAACTCGTCCGCGGGTGTCGGACGTGACGTGTTTGATGCGGCGGGAAACCCGTCGGCGAGTGCCGAAAAC
>CAMKPI010000158.1 GCA_946414625.1 uncultured Spirochaetaceae bacterium
GACGAAAAGTTATCCGGAGGAAGATGATGGCAGCGCCTCCGGATTTGAATTCAGGACGCTTTTGTCACATATTGATGATTCATCGGTCAACATAAGAGACCTGCGCTTTAGTCTTTTTGACGGCAGTACAAACATTGCGGTGGAGGTGAGAGATCATGACGAGGTCTCCGCGGTCATCTCTTCCGGGGTCGGTATCGACGCGAATCTTACATACAGGTTCAGCGAAGAAGAGTCCGATGTAAAAATCTATTTCAACCGTTTCCATCCCGCGCCACTGTTGCTGTTTGCCGGGAAAATTCCGGAAAAAATCAGGAAAATGATTGTCAGCGAAACGATGCTGGATGGGTCTTTTGTGTTAGGCGGACGCATCACGAGGACTGGCGCTGAAGCCCGGACGGACGGCTCGGAGAGAGGTGGTTCAGGTCCGGGAGCTGACGGATCCTTTTCCGGCGGGGGAGAGACAAAATCCCGATTCGACTTCTCGAAAATGATGGTTTCAAGAGGATCTGTTTCGGTGAATCTTGTTTTATCAGGCCTTAAAATCGGCAGCCAGCCTACAGCAATTGCCACAACGGTGGAAGCGACGGCTGCCGATAATATCCTCGATGTTTCCACGCTTGCCCTGACAGGGTTCGGCTATCGGCTTTCATATGGCGGAACGCTTGACCTGGGCAGACTGTTCCCGCAGGGTGCGCTGATTTTGCAGAACTCGGAAACCGGGGAGGCGGTTGCCCGAACCGATTTCGTTTTGGATTCCGACTCTCAGGGATATACGGTGAAAAGCAGGATTGAGTCGAAAAAGAACGCCGAGCTGAACTCGCATATTGCATGGGACAGCGAAACTAACATAGTTGCCAACACTGTCATCTCCACAAAATACGGTTTGTACAAATTTGATGCTCATTACAACAGGACTAGCGGAAAAATATCTGCCGAGACTCAGGGATTCAGAGCACTGTTCAACGTTGATCCGAATCGCGGATACGTAGACGGAACGATTACCCTGGATGACTTTGCCATACATGTTTCACAGGGAGTGGTTATCCGAGCGAATGCCGAAATATACGGCAATTACCGCATGGATAGCGGAGAATTCCTATACCGCTGCGATAATTTTTCGTTTGTGTTCTCGGATATTTTCAGCTTCGGCTTCAACATGCTGTTTACAGACAGGCTTTTCAAGCTGGACGCTCTCCATGTGAATGCCGTGGATGTGGATATGGTCTTCGATGGCGAGGCGCGGGCGGAATATCCGGATCTCGGGTTGCTGTTCATCGGACAGACGGAGGATCTTAGGATTGATGTGGATCTGCGCCGCAACGGGACAGGTGCCGGAGCGGGCGACTATCTCAAAGTGGTTCTCTTGCGGGACAACTATAGCCTGGACGCCCGTTTCAGCCAGGATTTTCCGTTCGACATCTCCCTGCTCGGTTCCAGGGGAAACGGGTTTTTTGCTTCCAGCAAAATCGGGGATGTATCTTTCGAGGCACGGTACAAGGGCAAGAACATCCACTTCTTTAATGGGCAGGGGAACGTGGGGCGGCTTGGACTGAAAGACCTTGCGTTCGATATTGACTTTACGACCCGCAGTCTCACGGGCGGCATATCACTTGAAAGAACGGTTGAGAACGTCCGCGGAACATTCCGCCAGGGTTGCAGACTCTCCCTTGACGCAAGGCTCGACTCTCTTGTCCTTGGGGCGCTTTCAATGGCGGGGCTTAACGTGGAGGCGAGTTTTAATATTTCACTCCGGGACGCCTACCTCGGGGAAAAGCACAAAGTTTCGGATGTTGACCTCGCGGTCTCTCTCAGTAGGGATGCGGTCCGCTTCTCCAGTGATCTCATCAACGGCGAGTACAGACACAGGGAGAAGTACATCGATCTGGATATAAACAAGGATTTCATAATAGGTCTTCACGCAAGGGGCTGTATCGGCGAAGAGATGGATTTTTATTTGGACGACCTCTACATACCCCTCGACATATTCGACCAGTTTGTGAACGCGAGAATGTACAATATTTACAGCGGGATATTGGAGGGCAGGCTTCTGGTTCAGGGGCCGTCGTACGACCCGATGTTCTACGGCAGCGTGTTTGTTCAAAGCCTCGAGTTGGGGCTCCTCTGGCTGCCAGACCAGATACTCCGGATACGAGACTTTTCCATCACCGCCTACGAACACAGCTTCCAGGTGAGCAATGTCACCATCCTGGGCTCGGGTTTTTCCGACGGTAGGTTCTACGACGCAAAGATGGATCTGTCTTTCACTGTCTCACAGCTCACATTCGACGACTTGTCTCTTCGCCTTGAAGTCCTGAACGATCCGATAGATCTTCGCCTTGTCATGGGCGGAGCGAGGCTCCCGGTAAACATCAGGAGCGATGTGAAAGGTTCCGTGCTTATTACCTATAGTGGCGGCAAGATGGGGATGGACTGCGACATCATGATCGACAACACAAGGATATCCTTCCAGGAAGGCCAAAGAACAGGCATGAAGCTCCGGACCGACCTGAAGATCAAGCTTACCACCGGCAAGACCGTGGAGTTCTTCTATCCCACTGAGGATAATTCCTTCATTAATTTCGCGTTGAAGGAAGGGCAGGTGCTCGAGATGTCATACGACAGGGCCAGCGGGGATTTTCTTGCAGACAGCCTCTTGGAGATACGGTCAGGGCGAATTTCATACATCCATAACGACTTCAGTATAACCGAGGGGAACATCAAACTGGAAAAAACGAATTTCCAGGACATGCTGCATCTTAACATCAGTCTTGTCGCAAGACTCAGAGAATATGACATTGATGGCAGCCAGATTGAGATAAGCCTCATACTTCGGAACGCAACGTTTGACAATCTGAATCCGAGGTTCGAGAGCGTTCCTCAGAAAACGGAGAACGAGATTATCAACATACTGGGGCAGTCCGTGTTGCCCGCCCCCGGGGAGGGTTTCTCCATAGGATCGCTTGCGAATTTTGCCGCGGTTGCCACTAAGGCTATGTCTTCCCTGGGGATTATAAGCCGGAACGAGAACTATAGGGTGGGGAGCGTGATCCGCACGTCTCTTGGGCTCGATGTGCTATCCCTCCGCACTCCGCTGGTTCAGAACGTGGTTGTGAATGCAATGCCGGGTTCAACGTCTAAAAACAGCCTGATGTCCAAATACCTCAACGGAACGAGCCTTCATGCGGGAAAATATGTCAACAATGGCAGCCTGTTCCTGCGCCTGCGCCTGATGCTCCGTCAGGCGAACAGCAAGACGGGTAGCTACAACTACGGACATTTCCTTTCCGACGACCTGAACCTGCACATGGAATTTGGAGTGGATTTCGACAATCCGATAGGCAGTTTCAGTATCTTCATTCAGCCGCGGCAATTGTCAATGTTGAATTTTTTGGATAACATAGGGTTCAGTTTCAACAAGAGGATACAGTTCTAGGTCTTTCGATGCCGTGGCCCGCGTTTTGGCGGTTTCTGCCGCTGATGTCCGGAAGCCGGATGATTGCGTGGGGCCTTTCACGTCGCGGATGAGGCGGATTTTGGCGGTTTCTGCCGCCGGTGTCCGGAAGCCGGATGATTGCGCGGGGTCTTTTACGTCGCGGATGAGGCGGAT
>CAMKPI010000159.1 GCA_946414625.1 uncultured Spirochaetaceae bacterium
CAGAGCTACCCCGCGCCCTGTGAACTGGATCTTGAAACCCATGTCCGGCCGTTCGATCATATAGTAATCGTTCGGGTTGTGTGAGTCGTAGATATAATTCTCGTAGAGGAACTTCTTGCGCTGGTTGTAGTAATAAATCGTAGCAGGGTTCTGGAAATACGAGATGTCGCTCTCCATTCCGGATGTGCCGATCCGCCCCATCGCGTTTGTACGTCCCGTTCCATAAGCACTTATGGCAAAAAGATTTGTGCACGAAATACAAAACACGAATACAATGAGGGCAATTCTGATTATTCCGTTGTGTCCGCCCGTGCGGCCTCCGTTCCTTATTCCAGACACAGCAACATTCTACCACAAATTCCGCAAAAAAGAATCTACGGGCAGAAAATACACAATTACGGGTACGGCTCCTGCCAAATCAGGAGGCAAGCGGAGCGTCCCCGTTGTAGACGCGGCGGTCACTTAAAGCCAGGATCGCAATCAAGAGGCATGCGGTGCGTCCTTTGCTGTGGACGCGGCGGTCACTTGGAGAGAGGGTCGCAGTCATGCGGCTGCGGAGCGTCCTTCCCGTAAAAAAAGGAGCAATGCGGAGTTCAGAATCACCGCGAAGCTTCCCCCGTTGTGAACAAGCGCCCCCGCCACAGGGCCTAAAAGCCCCGCCATCGCTGCCCCCACTGCGACAAAGTTGATTCCCATGGAGAATATGATATTCAGCCGAATCACGCGCATCATCCTCCGGGACAGACGCAGAAGATGCGGCAGATTCTCGATCTTATCGTTCACGAGCACTATGTCGGAGGCTTCCAGAGCCACATCCGAACCGCCGAGTCCCATGCCTACTCCGACATACGCCCCTTTCAGAGCGGGAGCGTCATTCACCCCGTCTCCCACCATGCAAATCCTGGAGCTGCTGTCCGACACGAAAGAATACTTGTCCTCCGGCTTCTGGGAAAAACGGATCTCCTCTATTCCCGCCTCAACAGCCACCGCGCGGGCAGTCTTCCCGTTGTCACCCGTGAGAAGCACCGGAACAACACCTTCTCTCTTTATTCCCTCCACAGCGGAGCGGGAGGCAGGGCGCAAGGTGTCTGCAAGGGCTATAAAACCCGCCGCAACTCCATCCACAGAAACAGAGACAACCGTCCGCCCCTTGTCGAGATGGTATGAATACTGCGTTTCATCAGCTCCGGGAATGGGCTTAGACACACAGACCCTCTTTCCCAAAACCTCGCCCTCCACTCCGTTGCCCGGAAGGATTCTGAAACCGGAAACCTCCGGGAAGATGCCTACCCCGGGATTCGTGTTTACGGACGTGCTTGCGGTATTGGCAGTCGCAGTTTCCAGCAGGTTTGCACAGGCCACCTGATTCGCTCGGTCTGCAAAGACCGGCGCGCCTTCCAGCAGGTTTTCGGACGCTTTGTCAGTCGAACCTTCCAGCGGCTTTTCGGACACGCCCACTACCGTGCCATCAAGCGGCTTTTCGGTCGCACCCACCACTGGGTCTTCAAATGGCTCTTTGACCGCGCCTTCCGGCGACTTTTCACATGTGTTGCCGGACACATTTTTCGTCGGGTCTTCAGACACGTTTTTTTTCGCGTTCTCTCCATATGAGCGAGCAACCGCGCGTCCTATCGGGTGCTCGGAAAGCCTCTCCAGCGATGCGGCAAGCATAAACACCTCGCTGTCTGAGTACTTCGGATTCACGCTTTTCACTTCGACGACAGACATCTCTCCCCGTGTCAGCGTTCCGGTCTTGTCAAACGCCATCTTCCGCACAAGAGACGCCCTCTCCAATGCCTCGGCATTCTGTACGAGCATGCCCCGTCCACTCAGGTTGCCTATCGCCGCCATTATCGCAGCAGGAGTTGCCAAAACAAGAGCGCACGGACAGAACACCACAAGCACTGTTACGGCGCGTATAGCATCACCCGTGAGGATGTAAGCCAAAACTGCTCCAACCAATGCCGCAGCCACAATCCAGCCAGCCCATCGGTCGGCAACACCCACAATCGGCACCTTTGAAGCATCCGCCGCCTCGACAAGCCGGATCATTCTCTCCACTGTACTGTCTCTGCCGGTCTTCTCCGCACGAAACACGAAGGTTCCGAACGTGTTGACTGTCCCGGACGACACACTGTCCCCTGCTTCTTTATCCACAGGCGTGGATTCTCCCGTGATTATAGACTCGTCAACTGCCGTGCTGCCCGTAAGTACCACCCCATCCACCGGCACCTGCTCCCCGGGGTAAACCCTGAGAATGTCGCCGGGCTTCACAGCGGAGACTTCAATCTCCGAGTCTCCACCCTCTCCTGCAAGATGCGTCGTTTTCGGACGGAGCCGGACGATTTTCTCAACGCCTCTCCGGGCGCGACTTACGGTTAACTCCTCCAGAAGCTCGCCCGCCTCCATGATAAAAGCCACCTCGGCAGCCGCAAAATATTCCTTTATGATCACAGCGGCGGCAAGGGCTATTGCCACAAGCAGGTCAGCCTTGATATCGAATGAATCAAAGAGGCGAATCAATGCTTCCAAAAAAATCGGGACACCGCACAGTACAATGACAAGCCAGGCAAAAACCTGGTTTTTTGTCACAAGGTTCAGGACTATGCAAATCGCCGAGACGGAGAGAATCACGATTTTCCGGGCTAGTCCTCCCGCATCAAGCAAAGCGTCCAGCTTTTCAAAAACAGCAGAAAGGAATCCGCCTCGCTCTTCTGGGGCTTCTTTGATCCCGGAATCCCTTTCTACATTGCTGCTACTAGCGTTCAAATTTCCTGCCTGGCCTTCCATACCCTACCCCCCCTAGGTATTTATCTATAAATCAGATGATACTATCTGCGTCTCGAGCTGTCAACAGGAAGGTTTACAAAAAGATATGTTCGGCTTGCGTGAACGCCTCAGTAACCGCTGGGAGTAAGCATTTTTTCCACATGCCGGACAGGGTGAATCCGACGCTTGCGAACACCGCAGAGACTCCTCGCCAAGAGAGAACATTTTTTAACCTTATCGAAAAAACCGGTATCGGCGTATCAGTATCGGCGTTTGTGAACACTGAGCCTACAGCCTGGGGCAAGTTTGTTCATCAAAAGAAAAGGCTGCGCGCCCGCGGCGCGCAGCCGATGTCTCTCACAAATCCCGTTTCAATTCTGCTTTTCGCTTTTGGGCGACGCTTTCAGCTTTTCTCGGGAGTTTGCTTTCCTCATTCCCCCCGTTTCCGTTCTGCTCTCCTCTCTCAAGGTACGCACTCTGTCTCTACCGGGGTTGGTTTCTCATACAATCCACTGTTTCAGTTTTGCTTTTCGCTTTTGGGCTCGCTTTCAGCTTTTCTCGGGAGTTTGCTTCCCTCATTCTCCCCGTTTCCGTTCTGCTCTCCTCTCTCAAGGTACGCACTCTGTCTCTACCGGGGTTGGTTTCTCATACAATCCACTGTTTCAGTTTTGCTTTTCGCTTTTGGGCTCGCTTTCAGCTTTTCTCGGGAGTTTGCTTCCCTCATTCTCCCCGTTTCCGTTCTGCTCTCCTCTCTCAAGGTACGCACTCTGTCTCTACCGGGG
>CAMKPI010000160.1 GCA_946414625.1 uncultured Spirochaetaceae bacterium
CTTGAAATGATAGAGGACGCCGAGCGGCGCGGAGAGTCGCAGAAGGGCGGAACAATCATAGAACCCACGTCCGGCAACACTGGGATAGGCATCGCGGCATTTGCTAGTGTTCGTGGATACAGGGCAATTCTTACAATGCCGGAGAGTATGAGCGAGGAGCGTCGCCGTCTCTTACGGGCATACGGAGCGGAGATTGTCCTCACCGACGCGGGAAGAGGAATGACCGGAGCGGTTGAGCGGGCGGAGGAACTCAGGCGGGAAATTCCAGGCTCTGTGGTTCTGGGGCAGTTCGACAATCGCGCCAACGCCGTATCGCACCTGAAGACCACGGGTCCTGAGATTTGGAAAGACACCGATGGCAGGGTTGATATCTTTGTCTCTGCTGTCGGCACCGGCGGGACTCTCACTGGAACGGCGGAATATCTTAAAGGGAAGAATCCGGCGCTGAAGGTTGTGGCTGTTGAGCCGGCCGGAAGCCCAGTCCTCTCCAGAGGGAAGGGCGGCCCGCATAAAATTCAGGGTATAGGTGCGGGGTTTGTTCCGTCAGTGCTGAATCGGGATCTTATCGATGAAGTGGTTGCGGTAACCGACGCCGATGCCTTTGAGGAGGCGCGCCGTTTTGCCCGTTCGGAAGGTCTTTTGGTGGGCATCTCGTCCGGTGCCGCACTGAAAGGCGCCGCAATGCTTGCGTCAAGGGAGGAGAACCGCGGCGCAGTCATTGTCGTGATACTGCCTGACTCTGGAGACAGATACTTTTCCACAGCACTTTTCACGGAGTGAGTATGAGCGAGGTCATCAATCGGAATGAAATAGATTCTATAGTGCGCGAGGTTCTCTCTGATTACAGGCGGGAAAGCGTGATCAACACGGACAACATTTTTGACAAGCCTGATAAGTGCGAGGTTAATTCCCTGGTGGACAAGCTTCTGCAGGTGGTATATCCGGGATATTTTCGCGACAGGATGTATAAGGTATACAATCCGGATACGTACTACTCGGTTCTTATCGAGGACATCATGTATCACCTTCGCAAGGAAATATGCCTTGCACTGGGCTTCAAGAAGGGCTTCTCCGGCTCGGATGAGGACAGGGAAGAGCGGAGTCTTGTTTTGACAAAGGAATTCTTCTCCCGACTTACGAAAGTTCGTGAGTATGTGGAAAGTGATGTTGAGGCAGCGTTTAACGGGGATCCGGCGGCTGAGAGCTACGGTGAGATAATCCTGTCTTACCCAGGGGTGATGGCAAGCACAGTTGCCCGGCTTGCGCATGAACTGTATCTTCTGAACGTGCCGGTGCTCCCCAGGCTTATGACCGAGTACGCCCATTCTCTGACAGGAATCGATATCCATCCCGGAGCGGAAATCGGAAAGTACTTTTTCATTGACCACGGAACAGGGGTTGTGATCGGGGAGACGACGCGTATAGGGCGTCATGTGACCTTGTATCAAGGTGTGACGCTCGGCGCGCTTTCCACGAGAAACGCACAGAGCATCTGTGGAACGAAGCGCCATCCGACAATTTTGGACAATGTCATAATCTATAGCGGAGCATCTGTTCTTGGCGGAGAGACGGTGATAGGCGAGAACGTTGTGATAGGCGGCAACGCTTTCATCACGCAAAGCGTACCTGCCAATACAAGGGTTGGGGTGAAGGCTCCTGAGCTGCAGCTGCGCGACGGATCGACAAAGCAGAAAACTGGGAATGGGAAGCAGGACTGGTTTTATATAATTTGACAGGACGGTGGTGCATAAGGGCAACAGTCAGCAAAAAAGGAGGCTTTAAAGCCTCCTTTTTTGCTGACTGTTATCAAAGCCTCGTCATTTGAGGAAAGTCTGCAGATTCGTTTGATGTAGTGCCGGGCGTCGTAGTGAAGCTGACTGAATTCCGTTTATCTGAATTCATCTGATGAGAGTCAGAAGATTCTTGAAATGTCCCGGAGGATTTCTTGTTTAATTGGACCACATCCCCGTCATCTGAGAACAGACTGAAAGCCTGTCCTATCGATAAGTTTGCCGCTTCTATTTTATTTGAAAAAAGTCTGCAGATCTTCCGGCTTCATCTGGATCTTGTCTTCCAGGAACAGCCTGCAGAGGTTGTCAACAAAGAAGTTAAACGAAACTCCGTTAGCCCTCACGATTCCGAGAACCTGCCTGTATGAATCTTCGTTGATGTAGATCATGACAGGTTTTTTTGTTTTCTTCTTCGCTTCCTGCGATTCCATGAATGATTTCAGCGACACCGCGTTCTTGTCGTTTTTTTCCTGTGCCATTGCGTGTCCCCTCCATTATATAGTATTTTTGATACGAATATCTCAAATACAATAATAATTGTCAAGATTTGTAAAACAAAAACTCTGAATTATTATAATCAACAAAAAAAGAAAAAGTGTCATAAAAAAGATTGGTTTAAGATTTATATACATTCTTCACTGTGATTCATGGGGCTCGAGCCGCGCATTCTTTGAAAGCCTTTCCCTTGACAAAAATCCCCTTATAAACATAATTGATAACGATATAACAGCATAATTGATTGCAAATATGCGTTTTAAGAGGTTGAATTAGATGTCTGACAACAAGAACCTTAGGGTGGAGAAGCCTTCAGAGAAGAAGGTGCCGAGCATCGGCAGGATCCTGTTCATCGCGATTATAGTGTTTCTTGCTTTCCTGATGGTGGGAGGAACTTTCTTTTATATTTTCTCGCCGGGAATGAACGACAAGAGCAACGCGTTTGGTTTCTACGACGGCAAGGCTGTAGTTCTTGAGAGCGGCAACGTGTTCGGACGGACGCTGATGGCGGACGAAAATTATACAAACGCAATTGAGTCGAACAATTACACCCAACTGTATCAGTCATTCTATAACGCTTACCAGTCGCAGGTTGTGTTCGACGAGCTGGACGCGGAGGCGCGCGCGGCGAAAATCGACTCGCCGACTCCGGTTGTCAACAAGGTGATTATAGACTCCGGCGTATACAATGGGGACGACGGTCGCTTCAGCATTGACAGATATAACAATATACTTCCAGCTGAAAGGCAGGCTTTCTTCTCGTACGTGAAGTTAATAACCCCGTATCAGATCGTCGAGAGCGATTATGAATCGGTTCTTGTGCCCCAGGCGGAAAAGGATTTCGTGTCCTCTCTTAACAACAGCACACATTCGTTTGAGTATTTTAATGTGAACTACGGCGTGTATCCTGACGACCTGGCATCGTCTTACATCGAGTCGAACGAGCATCTGTTTGAGAAGCTCGACCTTTCTATAATCTCATGCACCACCGAGGAGAAGGCTCGCGAAGCGTATGAGGCACTTTCTGCAAAATCGTGGAACGAGGTTGTCGCTGAGTATTCCGAAGATCAGTATGCGGAAAACGACGGCGACTTTGGAACCGCCATATACGGCAACGTCCTTGCGTCGAATATCAGCGACAATGCGGATATGATGATGATCCGCGCCCTCTTGCCCGATACATGGACGGAGCCGATACAGGGTCCTTACTCCTGGGCAATATACCGCCTGAACAGCCCGG
>CAMKPI010000161.1 GCA_946414625.1 uncultured Spirochaetaceae bacterium
ATATCTTTGTAACGTTTCTAAGTACAATCTGATCCGCCATGTCACACTCCTTTCCTGTCTTTTACGATGTAGTTCACAACGGAGTTGAGGATGATGATGATGCCGATGGCAACCGTGGCGAGAGCCGCCGCCTGGGGAATCATTCCCGCGTCTCGCAGACCGTATATCTGCACGCCCAAGGTTCTTGTCTTCGGCCCGTAGAGGAGGATAGACGTCGTCACTTCGCGCATCGCAGGAAGGAAGATCAGGAAGAATCCCGAGACCATCGCCGGACGGATAAGTGGCAGCGTCACGTCCGATAGGCTTTCCGTGTGTGACGCACCGCAAGCCCTGGCGGCCTCTTCCAGAGAGCTCGAGACCTGAAGCAGTGCGGCGGAAGATGTCTTCATTGAGAACGAGAGGTACCTTGCCAGATATGCCACCATGATGATCCATATTGTGTTGTAGAGGTTGATGCCGAAAATCGCTCCCTGCCATGCTAGAATCACACCTATCGAAAGCACAGTGCCTGGAATTGCGTACGGTAGCATTGACATGAACTCGAGCGCGCCCTTGTTTTTGGGCTTGATTTTCTGAACCACGTATGCAACAAGGGTTCCGAGGAGCATACAGACAACTCCGGCTGTAATCGAGGCAAACAGGGAGTTCTTGATCGAGTCGATTGTGCCTCCGCCGCTGAACACCTTCTTATACTGGGCAAAGGAGAAGTTGGAGAGCTTCAAAGGCAGCCCGTAGGCCTTCAGGAAGGACACGAGGACAATCATCACAAGCGGCACCACAACAATGACAACCAGCGTCAGAATGCAGAACACCAAAAGGGGATATTTCGCACCGCGGAGCTTTATCAGTGTTGGGCGTGTGCTCTTGCCCTTGATTATATCGTAGCTGCCGGAGGAGAGGATCTTGTTCTGGACAATCAGCGCTATGGACACCACTGCCACAAGCAGGACGGACAGCGCCGCCCCTTGGCGGATCCCGTCGAACGAGCCTCCCGCGTTGTAGATCACCGCGTAGATTCGCGTTGGCAGCGTGTATATGCCCTGGGAGTAGCCAATGATGGAAGGTACGCCGAAGTGCGCCAGGCTGGTTGTGAGGATAAGGAGCGCACCTGCGGAAATTGCGGGCTTTGTCAGTGGCAGCGTTATCTTCCATATGACGGTGCTCTGTTTTGCTCCTGCGATCCTTGCGCATTCCTCAAGGGTCGGATCCATTTTCTCCAGCGCGGCGACCACCTGCATGAACACGAACGGGAAATAGTAGGACACTTCCACGAACACTATGCCCCATATTGAGTTGATGTTGAGCGGCGCGTTCTGCAGATGAAATGTATTCATCAGAAACTTGTTAAAGTATCCTCCGCGACCGTTCAGCAGCATGTCCCACGCCATTGCTCCGAGGAACGGCGGAAACATGTATGGGATGTTGAAGAGCGCCTTCATAAGTCCTTTTGCGGGAATGTCGCTTCTGCCGAGCAGCCACGCGTAGAATACCCCCGCGATTGTTCCGACAACCGTTGTGAACAGGGCGATTTTCACGGTGTTCCACATTGCGCTGAGGTTTTTTGCGTCTGTCAGCTGGGTGCGGAACATCGAGAAATCAAGGTGCCATTTCCCCGTCACTGCCTTGTCGAAGAACGTGTTGAATACGATCATGAACACCGGGATGATGACGATTATGATAAGGAGAATGAATGTTGTTATCGTGAGCGCCTTGTCGAGGCTGAAACGCCTGCCTCCGTCAAGAGCCGCAAGGTTGTTGTTTTTGTTGAACAGCTTCATTTCTCGTCTCCTTTTCCGTCGGATGCGGATGCCGAGGGATAGAAGCGGGGATTCACGAACCGTATGCCCACGTCCGCTCCGTCGTCAGGCACTCCGTTTATCTTTGCGTCGAGCATGCTCTGCTGCACGCGGATCTCCTTGTTTCCAAGCCGGAGGAAGTAGTTGTATTCGCTTCCGAGGAACACCCGGCTCATAACCCGCGCTCTGACAGCGGAGTCATCAGCGAAAACCACGTCATTCATGCGTACACCCATGTCGAGATGCTCCGGGAGGGCTCGGCCTTGTGGAGCCGGGATGTCCAGAGGCTCCTCTGTGCCGCAGTCCAGATGGAAGCGTCCGTTTTTGAAGCGGACAGGGATCATGTTCGACACTCCTATGAACTCGAATGTGAACCGGTTAGCAGGGGAGAGGATGATCTCTTCATCCGTGCCGTATTGGCAGAGCGAGCCGTCGAGCTCCATGATCGCCATCTTGTCGCAAAGCTGGAGGGCGGACTGCTGGTCGTGGGTGATGTAAAGTACTGTGGAGCCGAGTCGGGACTGGATCATCCTGATCTCCAGGAGCATTTCTTCACGGAGCTTCGCATCAAGGTTTGTGATGGGCTCGTCCATGACGAGGATCTCAGAATCCACCACAAGTGCTCTCGCAATTGCCACGCGCTGCTGCTGGCCGCCGGAGAGCTGCATCGGTAAGTGGTTGGCGTAGGTTTCCATGTGAACCAGCTCGAGGGCCTTCATCGCACGCTCTCTTATTTCATCCTTCGGCACCCTGCGCTTTTTGAGCGGATATGACACGTTCTCCAGCACCGTCATGTGGGGCCAGACGGCGTAGTCCTGGAATACTATTCCGATGTTCCTCTTCTCCGCGGGTATGTTTATGCGTTTTTTTGCGTCGAATAGAACCCTGTCGCCCACGGTGATCGTGCCGGTATCCGGCTTGTGAAGCCCCAGGAGGCATCGAACAAGCGTGGTTTTTCCGCAGCCCGACGGGCCGACGAGGCAGAGGATCTCGCCGGAATCCACTGTGAGCGAGAAATCCTTCAGCACCGTCTTCTTGCCGTAGGTGGCGGTGATGTTTTCAAATTTCACTTCTGCCATAAATATTTCCTAGATTTCTGTTTTGATAGAATACTGTTTAAATTGAATTTCGGTGTGCGGAAGCATTGTTCCGGGTTTTCCCGACTTTTGCCTGCCGGGCACGCCGTGCAAAGGCGGATACAAAAAAAGCGGGCGTCCATGCGCGGAAGCCCGCCTCTTGTTTCCTAGAGCTTACTTGTTCCAGATCTTGTTGAAGGTTGCCTGGTAATTCTTGGTGTTCTCACCCAGCTTTATGAAGTCCACCGGCATGTTCAACGCGGCAATGGCGGATGTGTCCACATCCATCTTCACGTCGTCGCGAACTGACACGAGGTTCTGAGACACCAGCACTTCCTGTCCTTCCTTTGAGAGAAGGAAGTCGATAAGATGCCGTCCGTTCTCGGAGTTCGCCGCACCCTTGATAAGACCCACCGGGCTTGTCATCGTGCAGACATCGCTTGTGGTGAAGTGGAATTTCATCGGAGAGCCTTCCTTGATAAGGTTGGCAGATACATAGTCCAGGCAGATTCCGATCTTGTACGAACCGTCCGCCACACGGTTATGTGTTGCTGTTGTTCCAGACTCGAGCTTGGTTCCATTGGCGTGGAGGGCGCGGAAGAAAGGTTCGCCGTACTTCTCGCTCTGCATCATTGCCGCCATCCA
>CAMKPI010000162.1 GCA_946414625.1 uncultured Spirochaetaceae bacterium
TCCCGCATTCTACGAAAAAAAAAGCGGAAGAAAACTCTCCGGGACTGATGAAGCGATTCAAGCCAAAGAAAACGCACCTTCTTCCGAACCCTCCGGGCACAGCTTGGGAAGCCTTACCGTGCTCAATATGGAGGATCCATTAAGAAAAGCCGAGCGTTTCGAGGTGGACGGGCCCAGATCCTATTTCGGTAATTTCAAGTTTCTGAAAGAAGAATTGGACGGTCTTTTGGGCGAGGGATGGGAGGTTAATATATTTGCCACATCCCCGCTTCAGAAGGACAGATTGCGCCAGATGCTGAAAGACCTTGACGAAAAGTACGGCACGGGCGGCGGGACAAGCGCGGATGGTCTGCATGATGTCGCGGTCAAATCAGCATCGGATAGGGAATCCAACCAAGGCAGAGAATCGCTCCGCAAAAAGGCTGAAAGCGCGGCTTCGGGAAGAGGGGGGAGTCCACCGGCGCTCCGCTTTGCCGTGGGCGGAGCCGGGGCACCGTCCAGCGGTTTCGCGATTCCGCGGGAAAAAATGATTGTCATGTGCGAGTCCGAGCTTCTCGGGAGGCGCCGCCAGGTGGTGAAAACACTGGAGCACACCGAAAGCGCCGCGCTTGAATCGTTTATCTCTCTTAAAGAAGGGGACTATGTTGTTCATGTGAACTACGGAATCGGACGCTTTCTTAAGATTGACCGGGTTCGCGAAAGGGATTACATCAAGATCCAGTTCCAGGACGGGGAAAACCTTTATGTCCCGATAGAACAGGCAAATCTTGTCCAGAGATACATAGGAAGCTCCGGCGAAGCGCCGCGTCTGGATAAGCTGGGATCCTCGAGCTGGGAGGGAAAGAAGGCAAAGGCGAGGAAAAGTGCAGAGAAGATGGCATTGGAGCTGGTCGGCCTGTATGCCCGCAGACAGAACTCCCGCGGTTTTCCCTTTCCGAAAGACAACGACTGGCAGGTGCGCTTCGAGGCGGAGTTCGAGTACGAGGAAACATTGGACCAGATATCCTGCATACAGGATATCAAGGCGGATATGGAAAGCCCCAGGGTTATGGACAGGCTCATCTGCGGAGACGTCGGCTTCGGAAAGACGGAGGTGGCATTTCGCGCCGTGTTCAAGGCGGTCATGGGTGGTCGTCAGGTGGCTTTTCTCGCCCCGACAACCATCCTTGCTGAGCAGCATTACAACAATTTCAGGACTCGACTCCATGAATTTCCTCTGAACACGGCCCTCTTGTCGAGGATGGTTCCTCCCACGAAGCAGAAAACAGTGCTGGAGGATTTGAAAAGCGGAAAGATAGATGTCCTCTTCGGTACTCATAAAATCATCCAAAAAAGCGTGGAATGGAACCGCCTCGGGCTACTTGTTGTGGATGAAGAGCAGCGATTCGGAGTGAAAGACAAGGAGAGGATCAAAATGATGCGTTCAAACATCGATTGTCTTTCCCTGTCAGCCACTCCGATTCCCAGGACTCTTTATATGTCTCTTCTGAAAATCCGCGACATGAGCCTCCTTCAGATGGCGCCTTTCGCGAGAAAACCCATCTCAACTCGCGTGGAGAAATTCAGCCGTGAAACGGTTCAGAGCGCGATAAGAGCGGAGATCCAGAGGGGAGGACAGGTGTTCTATCTCCATAACCGCGTGGAGACGTTGCAGGAGACAGCGTCGATGCTCCAGCGTCTTGTTCCGGAGGCAATGATCGAAACAGCACACGGACAGATGAACGCAGAAGCGCTGGAAGATGTGATGAGGCGTTTTGTCTACCAGGGAATACAGGTTCTGGTATCAACGACGATCATAGAGAACGGCATCGACATACCGAACGTGAACACGATAATCATAGACCGTGCGGACATGTACGGGGTGTCCCAGCTCTACCAGCTGCGCGGACGCGTCGGGCGAGGCGACAGGGAAGCTTTCGCGTATCTTCTTTATCCTTCGGAATTTGTCCTTTCTGAGGATTCGATAAAGCGGCTTGAGATAATCAGCCGGAACACTGATCTCGGCAGCGGTTTCAAGGTGGCAATGAAAGACATGGAGCTGCGCGGCGCAGGAAACATCCTGGGGCGAGAGCAAAGCGGCTTTATGAGTGTCGTGGGTCTTGACATGTACATTCGCCTGCTCGATGAAGAGATAGAGAAGCAGAAGGATTCTGACTATAAGCCGGAGGAGGAGGTGTACCTTGAGCTGGATTACAGCGGGTTCATCCCCGATTCGTATATTTCTGATTCGGCGGTGAAGTTCGAGATATATAAGAAGATCGCCGGAAGTCGCTCTCGCGAGGATCTGGACAGACTCACAAGCGAACTTCGGGACAGGTTCGGTCCACTTCCGGACGAGGTTGCGAACCTGCTTTACATCTGTGAGATACGCATTATCTGTAAACGTCTTGAGATCTATCACATGAAGGAGCGTCAGGGAGTTGTCACTGTTGAGTTCAGCCATGTTGCAGCCATTTCAATAGACCGTCTGATCGACATGATAAAAACTTCCGCAGGATCCGTTACAATCGATGTCCACAGACCCAACATCATGGTCATGAAAACCAGTGCGATTTCTTTGAAAGATAAGGCATTGTTTATTTTGGAAAAACTGGAGCGCCTGATACCTTGATTTGCCGGATAGACGCTTTGCGACTTGATATGCGACTTGATAAAAAAGCGCGAGTATTATACTTTTGGATTGAAGGAGAAAATAGATGAAAAAAATCCTAACAATTGTTTTGGCGGCTCTGGTCCTCTTGGGCGGCGCGGTTTTTGCTTCCGGCTCGGAGGACGGGGCGCCTATAGCAGCTGTGGCTACAGAGGCGCGGGAAGAGACCGAGGCCGCAGAGAACGTGGCGGATGGGGCGGCTCTGAACGATGCGGTAAACGCTGCATCGGACGACGCGGCTCTGGAGAGCGCTGAGGGCGCTGTAGCCGTCGAGGCGGGCGCCGCATCGAGCGGGAAGGTGAAGTATGAGATCTGCCATCATTTCATCACCCTCAACGCAAATCCCTATGCATTTCAGCATATAGGATTTCACAACGACGAGAAGTTCAATTCAGACTACGGGTTTGGAGTGAACACAGGTTACCGCTACAGCTTCGGGCTTTTCAACGCGGGACTTGAAGTCGGTTACAGTAACTTCAAGTACGACGAATATGACCGTTACCACATTCTGTCGTTCACTGGTCTTGGCGGCATTTCCTATCACTTCACGCCGAAGTTCTTTGGAGACTTCGACCTTGGAGCAGGGCTTGACATCCGCTTCGTGGGCGACGAGCACAGGGCGAACTTTTCCGCTATGGCGCGCCTTGGCGCTGGATACTGGCTCACTGACCTCATTGCCATAACAGGCGGAGCGGACCTGAAGCTCGCATGGCAGAGCCACGAAACGGACGACCTGAAGTCCACGGACCTGGGTGTTTACGTGAACGTGGGTACGAAGATTTCGCTTTGAGCGTAAGGAGAAACTGAAATATGAAAAACATAACCAAGATT
>CAMKPI010000163.1 GCA_946414625.1 uncultured Spirochaetaceae bacterium
GTTTGTCAATGCCTCTGCGCCGTATCTGCCTGAAAAAATCCTCTCGCAAAGTTCCGAATTTGGGATAAAGAGGGGAGGTTTTTACCGGGCAGTCCGCGACAAGCATTTTTGTGCGTCAAAGGATGCTAACACGGTTTTCCTGACATTTCTCACCACGCCGGCAGATGATCCTTTCATGAATCTTTCGATGTCGATGTTGTCTTCGTTGCTTCTGGGACATCCCGGAGCCCCACTCCAGAAGGCGATTCTGGAGAGCAGTTTGGGTCGGGACCTCTGCAATGAGTCCGGAATCAGCGCCGAATATCCTGTGGTCGCTTTTGGCGCGGGATTTGTAGGTGCTCGGGAGGGCGCGGAGGACGAGATTGAGTCCTTCCTTTCGGAAACCCTTCAGCGGATATCGGAGACGGGTTTTTCCAGGGAAGAGATCGAGGGAGTGATAAGACGCAAAGAGTTCAGGATACGCGAGATCAAGGGTAGGGGATATCCGTACGGAATCAGCACGGCGATAACTGCGGCAAGATATTGGCTTCGCGGCACTTCTCCCGAATGCGCCCTGGACAGGGAAGGTCTTCTGAATCGGGTTAAGGAGGAAGTCGCTAAGGGACGGTACTTTGAGAATCTTCTGAGAGAGCGCATTGTCGAGAATCCTTTCCGCTGTCTTTTGACGGTCAAGGGAGATCCCTGTTTTGACGAGTGCCTGAATCGGAGACTCGATGCAAAAAGAGAGGCACGCGAAAGAGATTTCGAGAAAAAGAATTTTGACGCGATGGAGGAGAGGTTCAATCGTTTTGTGAACACTCCGGACAGCGCCTCGGATCTGGAGAAGATTCCGAGAATCCGCCTTTCGGATCTTCCTTTGAATACCGGGATTCACCTGGACGCGGAGAAAATAGTAAAGAACGGTATTCCCGTGTATGTGAAGGCTTACGAATCCCATAGGATTACCTATCTGAAGCTCTCTTTTGACTGCACAGGGCTGTCTTTGGAAGAAAAACTACTCCTTCCCATTCTGGAAGAGTTTATGTCTGTGTGCTCCACGTCGAAGCGCTCGTTTGTTGAGGTGGGCAGGCTGAAAAAGAAGCTCTTCGGAGCCCTGTCGTTTTTCAGAAAATCCTCTATTCGCACAGATGGAAGCCATGTATCCATCTTCGCGCTTAAATGCAAGATCCTGAACGAAGACTTGGAGAGAGCCTTGCCTCTTGTGGGGGAAATTCTGACTGAATCGGTCTTCTCCGACGAGAAGAGGCTGCGCCAGGTGCTGTCCGGAATAATCACCGACATCGAGGCCAACTATCTCTACGATGGACATTTCTTTTCAATTCTGGAAAGTGCTTCGCACTTGAATCCTTCCTCTTATGAGGACAACCTTTTGAACGGTACAGGATATCTTTTTCACGTGAGGAAATTGTACAGAGACATCGACAAAGTGAAGGATCGTCTTATCGACAGGCTTGACGCGCTGAGACGGAAGGTGATCACACGATCTCGCATGACGACATTCCTCGTCACCGACGGAGAGGAGATCCCGCATGTTGCGGAGAGGCTTGCTTCTTTTGTTGGCACACTGCCGGACGCGGATTACTCGGACGATTTTTCATTCTACGAAAAATATGACTCGGAAAAGGAAAGCGGACCGCGGAAAACCGTCTTTAAGGTGGGCACAGGTCCTGCGTACAACAGCATTTCGTTCAGCCTGGATGGATTTGGCCTTGAAGATATGAACTACGCGAGGGTTTTTTTCGAGATACTGAGGAATGATTTTCTCATCGACGCTGTGCGCGGGAAAGGTGGTGCCTACGGAGCCATGAATCTTGTCAATTGGTTGTCCCGGTCTGTGTCTTTCGCGTCTTACCGGGACCCGAGTGTTGACAGTACGTTTAGAGTTTTCCGGGAGGCGCTGGACTATGTTCCGACAGAGGAGGGACTCGAGCATGTCAAAATTGACATGATGGGCAGCCGGCTGAAGCCCTTGGTCCCTTCATCTGTGGCCGACAGGTCCTTTGCGCATCTTGTGACTCGTAGAACAGACGAAGATTCGCTGCGCAACCGCAAGATAATTGAGTCCTGCACTCTGGATGATCTGGAGAGGATCCGCGGACGGATTATCAAGGGATTCAACCAGGGCTCTATCTGCTCCATATGCTCGGCTACCGGAGATTCCGAATACCTGAAAGGAGCCATGACGGTCGAGGTGGGTTTGTAAAAGTGCCCGGGCATGGTGCCCTCTTTGACCGGTTTTGGCTTTGTTGCTTTCGCCTGTGCGGGGGGCTCTTTCCGCGCTGCCGGGCTTTGCCTTTCTTTGTGCCGAGCCTCCTCGATTCAGCTGCCGATTTTGTGTATAGGCCTTGTGTTTCATATCGACGTCCCGCCCGTGTGCGGGGCGGGGCGCGTCACTGTGTCCGGCTGTGTTTTGATTTATTTGTCGATTTTACTGAAATCGTCGTTGTATTTCAGTTCCACGTTGCTCAGAAAATTTTTCACGTCGTTCATGAAGCCTTTGATTGTGCTGTTGTCCGCCGGTGCGTAGTCTTCGGGAAGGAAGAACCTGAAAGGCTTGGCTTCGAGCGATGAGGCAAGGGCGGAGAGCGTTTTTGCAGAGACCCAGCGCCGAGCCTGTTCAAGATCGCTTATGAAAGTGGGCGACACTCCGATCTTCTCCGCCAGATCCGCCTGGGACAGGTTCATTTTTCGCCTCAGCTTTTTCAGATTGTGCCCGAAAATTTTCATTATATCGTTTGGTTCCATTTGGACGCGTTTCCCCTTGCGATTCAGTCTCCGGGCTCTCTGTTGCCCGAAAGTCGGGCGAATTGCCCGTGTAGAAAAATTCTAGGAAAATCGGCGGGTTTCGAGAAAAATCGCAAAGTTGATAACTATAACTGTAAGTTATGATTTTATGATTATTTCGGATTGCGTCTCTTGTATCCTGCCCGCGGCCGTCCGTGTCGGATATAAATGACTGATATAGATTCTGCCGCGCTGGCGCAGGCGTGCGCTGGGTTTAGCACGGTGTGAAGGTGGCGCACGGATGTTTGGCGGAGTGCGCGACGCAAGGTGGGTTTAACGGGGCGCTGGAGGCGCGATTGAGTGCAAAAACCCCTGAAGCGAGTATAATTCAGATGCTCGGAGGCGCGGCGTGTTGTGTGTTAAGCGGAGTGCTTTGGCGCGATACACGGAGGGTTCAGCTGGTTGTGAAGGTGGCACAGGCGTGCGCTGGGTTTAGCGGGATGTGAAGGTGGCTCGGCGTTTGGAGAACTTTGCGGGGTAGCGGGGCGCTATGTGCGTAGTGTTTTGCGTCGTTGCTCTTCTAGTCGGCATTGCCTTTATGTGCCGCTCTGGCGCAGGCGTGCGTGAAGAGAAATGACGGTGCGGCATGTGGGTCACGCTTGTATTGACACTTTACGTTTTCATGGTTAATTTCATAGGTATGAATATCGGAAGAAAAGCTCCGGGCAACCGGAAAGAGAGCTTCTTAGA
>CAMKPI010000164.1 GCA_946414625.1 uncultured Spirochaetaceae bacterium
ACAAACAGTCTCTCGGGAAGTCGGGGTGCAAAGACAAGTGCAGAAAACATAGCGCTAAAACATAGTGCTTCGAAACGACCGCGAATACGGCAGGAAATGGCGCCACTCGCAAAAGCCGCTGACGGCTTCGAAAAATACGACGGCCGCAAAGACAGTTGAGATAAACAGTCTCTCGGAAAGTCGGGGTGCAAAGACAAATGCAGAAAACATAGCGCTAAAACATGCTGCTAAAACATAGTGCTTCGAAACGACCGCGAATACAGCAGGAAATGGCGCCACTCGCAGAAACCGCTGACGGCTTCGAAAAATACGACGGCCGCAAAGCCCACATACAGAGATAATATTCGGGCGAAAAAGAGGGAGAGTAAAGATGATAGAACCTAAAATACTCAAAGGCTTCAGGGACAGCCTGCCCCGGCAGGAAATAGCGAGGCGCCGCCTGACAGGCAAAGTCGAGCGGATATTCCGCCTATTCGGCTTTGTTCCGATCGACACGCCCGCAATTGAATACGCCGAAGTGCTTCTCGGCAAAGGCGGCGGAGAAACAGACAAACAAATGTACCGCTTTCGGGACAACGGCGAGCGCGACGTAGCCCTACGGTTCGACCTCACCGTGCCGCTTGCCCGATATGTGGCAGCAAACCAGCAGAGCCTCTGTTTTCCATTCAAGCGATACCATATTGCCAAAGTCTGGCGAGGCGAGAAGCCCCAAAAAGGACGCTTCCGAGAATTCTATCAGTGTGACTTTGACATAATCGGCAGCGACAACGCAGCAAGCGATGCCGAAATACTGATTCTCATTCACACCTGCCTCACCGAAATGGGAATCGGATCGTTCCGCGTTCGCGTATCACACAGGGGGATCCTCTCCGCTCTCTTGGAGAGCCTCGGCATTGCGGAGAAAAACGCCGATGTGCTCCGGATCATAGACAAATTGGGCAAAATCGGCTCCTCAGGCGTCGAAGAAGCACTAATCGAAGCCGGAATCAGCAGCGCCGCCGCGCACAACATCATGGCCTTCGTGTCATCGGACAACGGCACGTTTCCCAACGCCATATCCATGCTCCGGGAAAAATTCGGTGATGCCGACTTCATCTGTCGTCTGGAAGAGATCCACTCAATACTGGAGAGTGTTGGCATTGCAGACGAGTTCATACTCGACATGAGCATCACCCGCGGACTCGACTACTACACAGGCCTTGTCTTCGAAACGTCTTTCCTGGACTATCCATCCGTAGGCTCGATATGTTCCGGCGGCAGATACAACAACCTCACCGGCCTCTACACCCGGGACAGCCTTCCAGGAGTCGGCTCCTGCATAGGGCTGGACAGGCTGCTCGCCGCGCTGGAAGAAATAAAAAGCCCCGTCACAAACAACACATCCGCGGCAGACGTAATGGTCGCCCGCACCGAATCGCTCGCTCCGATTGCTGAAAAAACCGCACTGACACTCCGGCGCCTCGGCATAAAAACCGACATGTATGTGGCGGATCGGAACATGGGCAGGCAATACGCATACGCCGAGTCAAACGGCATAAAGTATGTGATAACATCTTATGTAGATGGAAAATATCAGATAAAAAATACTGAAACCAGAGAGTCGTCCGAGTACACAGACCTCGCGGAATTTGCAGCTGCCGCCACTCTGGGCGCAGCAACAGGACAAACGGAAAGACAACAAACGGATAAAAGATGATTGATTTCAAGAACCTACCTGTATACAAATCAAAACAGCTCATCCTGGATTCTCTAGCAAAGAACAAGGTGATAATCGTTGAAAGCCCCACCGGCAGCGGAAAAACCACTCAGATCCCGCTCATTCTGCACGAGGCGGGCTACGACTCCACAGGCGTCATCGGCATCACTCAGCCCCGGCGGATAGCCACACTCAACGTCTCATCGTTCATCAAGCGTCAGATTGCAGGCCAAGGGCTATCCGAGAACTTCTGCGGTTACAAAATGCGCTTCTACGACACCACTGATGAAGACACCCGCATAAAAATCCTCACGGACGGAATGCTGCTGCAGGAGCTGAAAGCAGACAGCATGCTTTCCCGTTACAGTGTTGTCATGGTTGACGAGGCGCACGAGAGAAGCCTCAACATAGACTTCATACTGGGTTTACTGAAAAAAATCATTGCAGAGCGAAGCGATCTGAAGGTAATAATCTCATCCGCCACAATCAACACGGAAGTCTTCTCACGCTTCTTCGATAATGCGCCTGTCATCACAATCGACGCGAGGATATACGATGTCGACATCAGGTACTGCCCGATTGAGGATTGGGGATCCAGGGCAGGCTTTGACCAGGACGCGGGCTACGTCGGCAGAGGTCGCGGAACCAGGACGAGACACGACGCGGCGTTCGGCAGCCCTCAAGGGAATGAGCGAGATGATTTCTCAAATCCGGACAGTGCGAGAGGCGGTTCCGAGAGAACTTCAGGACGGCTCTCTCGACCCCTCATGCAGAGCTCCCGCTCCGTGAAAGCAAGAGTGGGCTCCGGGCGCTTTTCCCGCACAGGAGACTCGTTCAACAGCAGGTCGCGCGGCATCCTGGACGCAATACCGGAGAAGATCTGCGAAATAATAAACGACCTTTTGGAAGATTTCAGGCGCTCCGACTTCAAGGACGGACGCGACACCCTCGTATTCCTGCCCGGGGAAGCGGACATTAAGAACACAATGACCGCCCTCTACGAACTCTCAGACTGGGAACGCCTTCAAATATATCCACTCTACAGCAGGCTTAACAAAGAAGAGCAGGAACGGGTCTTCGACGAAACGGAGCCTGGAAAGATAAAGGTGGTTCTTGCAACCAACATCGCTGAAACATCCCTCACGATTAACGGCATCAAGGCGGTGATCGATTCGGGACTTGCGAAGATCAACTACTACAACCAGTTCAACTTCACCTCTTCTCTTGTCACTCGCCCGGTAAGCCGCTCCTCCGCCATGCAGCGCGCGGGTCGCGCAGGACGGACAGCCCCGGGTATATGCTACCGTCTCTACACCGAGGACGACTTCAGGGCACGCGAGATGTATACCCCGGAAGAAATTCTAAGAACCGACCTCTCCGAAGTAGTGCTTCGCATGGTGGATCTCGGAATCAAAGACTTCGAAAACTTCGATTTCATCACTCGCCCTGCGTCACGCTCGCTTGAAAGCGGAGAAAACACTCTTCGACTCATAGGAGCGGTGTCTGACGAACGCGAGCTGACACGCACAGGGGAGACGATGGTGAAATTTCCTCTCCTCCCCCGCCACTCCAGATGTATTGCAAATGCAATACAGGAAGACATCGACTTCATCCGCCCCGTGGCGATATGCGTCAGCTTTCTCTCCTGTAAGAGCCCGTATGTCCTCCCACCGGGAATGGAAACAGAGGCCAGGGCAGCACACAAGAGGTGGGTGTCCGAATTCGGGGACTTCGTAGGCTGCCAGTTCCTCTACAAGAAGTACACGC
>CAMKPI010000165.1 GCA_946414625.1 uncultured Spirochaetaceae bacterium
GGCGGATTTTGGCGGTTTCTGCCGCTGGATGTCCGGAAGCCGGATGATTGCGCGGAACCTTTCACGTCGCGGATGAGGCGGATTTTGGCGGTTTCTGCCGCTGGATGTCCGGAAGCCGGATGATTGCGCGGAACCTTTCACGTCGCGGATGAGGCGGATTTTGGCGGTTTCTGCCGCTGGATGTCCGGAAGCCGGATGATTGCGCGGGGCCTTTCACGTCGCAGATGCGGTGGATTTTGGAAGAATCTGCTCTGGCGCTTTTGCCGCGGATTGAGGAATCGCCTGCGCCGCGGGTGTGGCGTGAACTTTTTGACCGTTGACGCCACCTGTGTAACGCTTGCCGGGAATTGCCTGCGCCGCGGGTGTGGCATGAACCCCAGAGGGGTGCGGGCGCGACATCGTAAGTGGAGGAATCGCCTGCGCGTGGATGCTGCGTGAGCCCGGCAGGATAAGCCTTGGGGATTCCTTTGTTTTTTGAAGAAGTTTGTGGAATGCGGATTTGGTGGTGATGTGCATCGGTTTATGATGTACTATGCTTGGGATAATCTATTATGCTGCGCATCCTTCGGATGGGATCCGGGGGATGCGCGGGCGGCCGGTCCGCCTCTCTTTGGAGATATTGATGAGACGTAAGATAACGCTTTTGCTTGTGGTTCTTTCTTTTATCGGAATGGCGGCTTTCGCCGCCAGAAACCCGATAACGGATGCGAAGGCCGCTGGAATGGCGGCGACAGCCGCCACGAGTGCATTCTCGGTGAACGGAAGAGGATTCCCCTCGGCTGCTGGAGGATCACGACCTGGTGCTTCCGGCACGGCGGCGGGGCTCTCCGCCGCTTCATCCGAACGCGCCGCATCGCAGAGCGTGTCTGTAAACGGCTCTTCAAACGAGGCCGCGTCCGGGGCTCGGAACACAGTTGCCTCAGCGGCTTCCACTTCTCGGAACACGGCTTCTTCGGCGGGTTCCGCTTCCTCTGCACAGAGCACTGCCGCAACTTCGGCGGCGGCTTCCACTTCCCGGAACACGGCTTCTTCGACTCGCGGAAGTTCTTCATCGGCATCTTCCGCATCTACCCGGAGCGCTTCCGCGTCTTCTTCCTCTGCGACGCAGGCCGCCGCTCAAGCTTCATCCGGTGCGTGGTATGCCGGAAAGATTCTGATGAACTACGACCTGAAGGGAATCATCAACGTCAAGGAGGGCTCGATTACTGAGATTCTGAACAATTATGTGGGCGAGCCCTTCAGCGACGACGTTTTCGTCGAGATTCAGAAAAAAATCCAGGCTGTGGACGGAGTTGCGTATTTCGAAGCAAGCGTGACGCCGATGAATAATTCTTCATACATAAAGCTGAACCTTGTAATCCATGAACAGGCGATGATTTATAAGATCAATTACACCGGAAACAGCCGTGTACGCAGCTCGGATATAACCGAGAGCCTTTCAACGATAGCGATAGGCAAGTTTGTCGATCCGTCCCTTATGAGCTTCAGGCTCCGGGCTGTGAACGAGGTCGAGAAGGCGTACGAAGGGAAGGGTTTTGATTTTGTGAACGTCAGCGTGTCGTGGGAGATCGAGGAGGACACGAACCGTGTGACTCTTGATTTCACGATAGAAGAGGGTACGCAGACAAGAGTCTCCGGAATTATATTCGTCGGCAACGACCACATGAGCGAGGGAACTCTTAGGAAGGCGATGAGTCAAAAGGTTCGAAGCCTTTTCATGAACGGCTTCTACGACCCCGCAAAGATCGATAATGACAAGACCGCGATAAAGAATGCGTACGCCACCCAGGGATATATAGACGCCAGGGTTCTTTCCGTCGAGACGGCAGAGGTGGAATCTTCCAGCGACAAGTTCAGGGAAGTCACCCTCACTTATTTCATAGACGAGGGCGAGCAGTGGCTCTACGGCGGAATGACTGTAAAGGGAAATACCGTATATTCCACCGCACGGCTTTCCGAAGAGATGACGATAAAGAGCGGCACTATCATCAATATGGATCAGATAACCGCTCAAATCCTTCGAATTACCGATGTCTATTACAACAGCGGCTATATAGCCTGTTCCTACAACCTTACCGAGAAGCGCGATGCGGTAAAGCATCAGGTGGAATATATTGTCGAGCTCCGCGAAGGTGCGCAGTCCCACGTTGAGAAGATTCTTATCACGGGACTGACAAAAACGGAGGAGTATGTGATGCTGCGCGAGGTGACCCTGAAAGAGGGGCAGGTCTTCTCAAAGGCGGACCTTATCACCAGCGCCCAGAACATATACAATACGGGTCTTCTTACCGATATCAACTACGATATTTATTTTGGAAGCGAGGAGAACGGGGTTGTCGTCGAATTCAAGGTTCAGGAAGGAAACCAGATGGATGTCCAGTTTGGAGCGACTTTCGGAGGCAATGTTGACGGTTTTCCAGTGTCCGGATTCCTTTCCTGGGCGAACCATAACTTCATGAGGAAGGCAAAGGACATAAGCGTGTCGACAAACCTCTCCCCGGATGCCCAGACCGTGTCTCTTTCGTTTGGCGACAAATGGTTCCGCGGCGTTCGGTGGTCCAACTCTGTGTCCCTGAATTTCAGCCACAGAAAGTACGAGGGCGAGCTGCAGAAGTCTCCCGAATCGGACTATTACGACGGACGCAACTCGGAGAAGGTCTATCCTCTTGGAATGGACAGCTATTCCCACTGGAAGGCTTCGGACGGCGAGTATCCATCCAGCCAGTACCTTATGGACTACGATCAGATATCAGTCGGACTCGGATATAACTCCGGGTATACGTTTATTTGGAATCCAGGGCGGCTATCCCTTAACGGAGGGATCAGTTTCAGCATAAACCGGGCCTATTACGACGAGAAGAAGTTTAATCCGTTCGAGAAGCTGACGTACAGGTACCACGAGGATTGGCAGTGGTCCAACCGTCTGACATTTGGCGTGTCATGGGACGGACGGGACTTCATACAAGAGCCGACTAAGGGCTATGTGCTCAATACCGGCTACACCTACGCCGGAGGCTTCCTCGGCGGCATCTCGAACTACATGAAGTTCTCGACAGGCGGCTCGTATTTCATCAAGGTTCTCACTGTTGGGAAGCCGGAGAACAAGAGGAATCTTATGTTCGAGGTCGCCAGCAATGTGAGCGTGATGCTCCCGCAGTATTATAAGAACAACGACGATACGGAAAACAGGGGTTGGGGTTTTCATGATCCACATCTTGGAGCCACAAAGTACGAGATGCTCTACATAGACGGCATGACGATTGCCCGCGGGCACGATATCATATACGATCAGGTGTTCCTCTGGGACAATATGGCTCAGTTCTCGCTGCCGCTTGTGAGGAACGTTTTGAACGCCGAGGTTTTCGGAAGTGCTACCGCGATTGTGAAGGAGTACGACGATTTCAAGAGCGGGCTGAACTGGTATTTCTCCACTG
>CAMKPI010000166.1 GCA_946414625.1 uncultured Spirochaetaceae bacterium
GACAGGTGACGCAAAGTGTCGCATACGCGTTGTCACGCGAGAGCGAAACGTGCGAGACACTGGCAAATCGCGACAGGCCGGGAGCTTTGATACTACCGTCCGAGATCATTGTGTTCACAATCTCGGATATCCTGTTTCTCAACCTCTCGTGAACGTAGTCGCTCATAGAGTCACCCCTGTGTCTGAAAGGTGACGCGCCGTCTCCTCAATCTCAACGAACTCGATGATGTCTCCCTCTTTGAGATCCTGATAGTTCTCCAAACCGATACCGCACTCAAATCCGGCAGACACCTCGCGTGCATCGTCCTTGAACCTTTTCAAAGAAGCAATCTTCAGCAGCTCGCGACTCATCTGTATATTGTCACGCACAACACGGCAGAAGTTTGTCCTCTTCACGCTGCCGGAAAGCACCATACAACCTGCGACAAGACCGACCTTGGGGACTTTGAACACCTGCCTGACCTGCGCGGAGCCGACATCGATCTCTTTCTTCTCCGGGGAAAGCATTCCTTCCATCGCAGCCTTGATGTCGTCCACCACATCGTATATGACGTTGTACTTTCGGATCTCGATCTTCTCCTCGTCCGCCCTCTGCTGGGCTTTCGGGGTGGGACGCACGTTGAACGCAACAATGATCGCGGGATTCTCGGAAGCGGAGGCGAGGTTCACATCGTCTTCGATGATGGCTCCCGCCGCGCTGCGTATGACGCGCACGCGCACCTCGTCCGTGGACAGCTTCTCCAAAGCCATCTGCAAGGCCTCGACCGAGCCCTGCACGTCTCCCTTGATCACAAGGCAGAGCTCCTTCATCTCGCCCTCGTGCATGACATCGAACATGTTGTCCAGAGTGACCTTCTTGAAGGAGGAAGCCTTGTTGAGCCGCTCCAGCTCCTGCCGCTTAGCACCAATGCTGCGCGCGGTCTTCTCGTCTTCCGTTACCTGTATCGGGTCACCGGCCTTCGGGATGTCGGACAGTCCGATGATCTCCACTGGAGTGGACGGACCGGCTTCTTTGACCTTCTGTCCCCTGTCGTCGAACATCGCCCTGACTCGTCCGGCATAAATGCCCGCCACGTAGTAGTCTCCCTGTCGGAGCGTTCCTCTCTGAACCATCACGGACGCCACAATTCCGCGTCCCTGGTCAATACGCGCTTCTAGCACCTTTCCTTCGGCGCGGACGCTTGGGTTCGCCTGCAGTTCCATCATGTCTGCCTGCAGCAGAATCGTATCCAACAAGCCGTCGGAATGATCCCCTTCCGCCTCCAGGCGGCGCCTTACTTCCGCAGGAAGATTCTCTTCTTCCAGAATCGGACGGAAAATACCAAAGTTCTGCTTTGCCGAAATCTTACAGAAGAGCGTACTTCCGCCCCATTCCTCCGGCATAAGGCCAAGCTCAGAGAGCTGCTGCATCACCCTCTCGGGCTTTGCTTCGGGCAGGTCAACCTTGTTAATGGCTACAATTATCGGAACTCCGGCGGCTTTCGCGTGGTCGATTGCCTCCCTGGTCTGCGGCATCACGCCGTCGGTGGCTGCGACAACAAGCACGACTATATCCGTGATCTGCGCCCCACGAGCCCTCATCAATGTAAATGCGGCATGACCCGGAGTGTCGAGAAACACAACATCCCGCTTGCCGGGTATGTTCACCTTGTAGGCTCCGATATGCTGGGTGATGCCTCCAAACTCGCCGGCTATGACATTACTCTTACGGATTGTGTCCAAAAGCCGCGTCTTTCCGTGGTCGACATGACCCATGACGGTGACAATCGGAGCACGCGGCATCATGTCTTCAACCCTGTCCGCTTCTGTCTGAATAACCGTTTCCTCATAGAGGTCGATTATCTTTACCTCGCAGCCGTACTCTGCGGCAATGAGGGAAGCGGTGTCGCTGTCTATGCTCTGGTTTATGGAAACCATCTCGCCCATGGAGAACAGCTTACTGATTATCTCGGAAGCCTTTATGTTCATCTTGCGGGCAAGCTCTCCGACAGTGACGGACTGCATGATCTCAATGCTCTTGGAGACCACAGCCTGCGGCTCCATGGACTTTTTCCTGCCGTACTGCTTCAGCTCCATCTCGTCTTCGGCATGATCCCTGCGATAATCCCTGCCCTTGTCCTTTGAGCCTTTCCTACCCTTCTTGTTGTCAGAGACGGGCTCCGGAGCAAAGCCACCGCGACCAGGACCGCCGAAGCCAGGCCTGAAACCTCCGGCGCCTGGGCCTCTGCCACTCTGACCGAAGGATCCCTTCTGCGCGCCCTTCGGGGTATAAGTGCCGGTAATCGGACGCCTCTCCATCCCGCCTCTGGGTCTAGCCTTCAGGATTTTCCCATCCTTATCATACCTGACTCCTGCAACAAGCCCTTTAGGACCTGTATACGAAGAACTATGACCACCCTGAAACGGGGATATCGGAGGAAGATTCGCCCCGGAGATTATCACCGGGCCGTTGTTGATAACACTGTTTGTTGCCTTGGAAAGCTTGACAACTTTCTTGGGCTGTACGGTGGGCCGCACAATCTGCTGACCGAGTATTTTCTCCTTCGACAGGTCTATCTTCACCTCCGAAGAACCCTGAGCAGGTTTGCGGGTCTCCCCCTGAGAGGTTTTTGTAAAAGATCCACCGGACGCAGGAGAAGTTGTCTGGGTAGTGGCCTTTGAAGAAGGGGAAGCATCGGAGGCAGAACTCTGGCCGTTGTCAACACCAGCTTCTCTCGACGTGGCGGCTCCGGTCGTGTTTCCCGCCGCTGAAGCGGAAGATGAGCCAGTCGAAGCCTTGGACTCCTCGGCACGCACCTCGGAAGAATGACCGGAGGTGTCGGCAGGACTCGACTTCACAGAGACCACCTGCTTCTTCTTGACAAGCACCACCTTCTTCTTTTCCGGCTGCGTCGGCTGCGATGACCCCTGGAACGCATCTCCCTTCTGTAGCTTTACCTCCGCCGGACGAGCGTTTTTTATAACCTTCACTTTCTGTCTGCCCTCGGGTTTTTCATTTTTCTTCTCTTCTAACTCAGCCACTCTCAACTCCAAATGATGATTCGAAATAGTATCTTATCTTCTTATTCTACAAAAAGCAAATATTCAGACCGTGGAAAAATCTGCAACGGATTCCTTACTCGAAGCTTATCGCAACGTGGCAGTTCGGGCATTCTGTCATGCCTTCCTCAAGCGGATGACCGCATTCGGGGCAGACAAAGCCTTCTCCACCCTCCTCCTCGACGAACTCAACATTCTCGTCAATCACGCGCTTGATCTCGGCGATCTCTTCTTCGGAAATATCGCCCAGCTCCGACAATTCCTCATCGGAATATTCCAGGAAGTCCTCAACATGAAGAATGTCGTGCTTCTCCAGCTTCTTATACAGCTCAGGTCGCAGATACGCAGAAAGAGGAATT
>CAMKPI010000167.1 GCA_946414625.1 uncultured Spirochaetaceae bacterium
ATCTGCTCATCGCGAGGAGAACATCGACACCGAGGTCAACTTCAAATCTCTTTTCACAGCGATAAACGTTCTTGCGGATAAATACGACATGCCGGTGCTGTATTCCTGCCATCCGAGGAGCCGCAAGCGGCTGGAGACGACAGGTTTCAAGCTGGATGAAAGGGTGATAATGCACGAGCCTATGGGCTTTGTGGACTACAATGCGTTGCAGATGAACTCTTTTTGCGTTGTCTCAGACAGCGGGACCCTGCCCGAGGAGTCGTCATTCTTCTCGTCCATATGGCATCCTTTTCCAGCCGTCTGCATCCGTACTTCCACTGAGCGTCCCGAGGCGCTTGAGACAGGCAACTTTATTCTTTCCGGCATTGACACTGACGGGCTTTTACAGGCTGTGGAGCTCGCAGTGAACCTGAACAATGGTGCAAAAGATGGAGACTCAAAAAATTTGCGTCCCACACCATGTCCGGATTATACGGACGAGAATGTATCTCTGAAGGTTGTGAAAATCGTCCAGTCGTATACGAACATAGTGAACCGCATGGTGTGGCGTAAGGGATGACATTTAGATAGGTCACATGCAGTTCCGTACGCAGCCTATTCTCCGCTAGCAGGGGTCACAGCCGACGAATCGGTTTGGGCAGGACGCAAGCAATCTTGTACGCAGCCTATTCTCCGCTAGCAGGGATCACAGCCGACGAATCGGTTTGGACAGGACGCATGGAATTGGAATTCTATGCGGAAGCCGACGAATCGGTCTAGAACAGCACGCTCTTTGCGATTGAGAAGTATACTATAAGAGAGATTGCGTCAACGCAGGTGGTAATCAGCGGACTTGACATCACAGCTGGATCCGCACCGAGCTTCTTTGCGATGAGAGGCAGCGTGCCTCCGAGTATTTTCGCGACAAGAACAGTGACGCAGAGGGAGCTGCTCACAACAAGCATCATCGAAAGTGTCAGCTCTGGGTTGTTCAGCAAGAGGCGGTCAATCAGAAACATCTTCAGCATGCAGATGCAGCCTAAAGCCAAGCCGCACATCAGGGCAGTTAAAAATTCTTTTACAACTACATGTGGCAGGTCTGAAAACTCAATCTCGCCCAGCGACAGGGCTCGGATAATCGTCACTGAAGACTGCGAACCGCTGTTCCCGCCCGTGTCCATGAGCATCGGAATGAATGCGGTAAGGAGCACATTTGCGGCAAGAGCGTTCTCAAAGCCGCTGATGATGATACCCGTGAAGGTGGCTGAGATCATCATGATCGCGAGCCATGGAATCCTGTGGGTGAAGAACTCGAACGGTGTGGATTTCAGATAGGTCTTCTCCATCGGCGTCTGTGCGGACATGATGGAGAGGTCTTCCGTGGTCTCTTCCTCGATAACGTCCATTGCGTCGTCGAACGTCACAATGCCAACAAGGCGGTTCTCGCTGTCTGTCACCGGCATTGCGATGAAGTTGTATCTTGAAAGGAGTTTTGCCACCTCTTCCTTGTCTTCCAGCGCATTCACCGAGATAACGTTCTCTTCCATGATCTCGCTTATCACCGTGTCGTCGGACGGCGCAAGGAGAAGATCCTTTACGCTTATCCAGCCGATAAGTCGTCCGGAAGATGTGATGTAACAGATGTAAATCGTCTCTTTGTTCAACCCGGAGCGCCTGATGAACGCGATGCTCTCTCCCACAGTCCAGTTTTCGCGGAGGTACACGAACTCGGTTGTCATGATCGAACCTGCGGAATTTTCCGGATATTTCAGCAGTTCGTTGATGTCCTTCCGCTTGGATGGGGATGCCAGCGCAAGTATCCGTTTGACAACGTTTGCAGGCATTTCTTCTATCAAATCCACCGCGTCATCCGCATACAGCTCGTTCACAACCTGTTTCAGCTCGGTGTCGGAGAATGCCCTGAGAAGCGTCTCCTGAGTGTCGCTATCCATTTCGACAAAGGCGTCCGCAGCCGAATCCTTGGGCAGAAGCCTGAAAATCAACGGCAGCGTCTGCTCGTCAAGATCGTTGCAGATCTCCGCCACATCGGCAGGGTTCATCTCCGCCAGAATCTCCTTCAGGCGGGTGTACTGCTTCGATTTGAGAAGTTCCCAAAGCGTGTCCACAATCTTCTCTTCGTCTTCCATGCAAACCCTCCGTCTGACAGATTCTCTACGGATGAATTTTATTGAATTAAAGACTCGTTTTCAATTCAAATTAAACGCAGAATATCACCTGTATTACAGTCACATTGTACACTTTGTTGCGCGGGGCTCAAAAAAAAGATATCATGTACGGGCATCCGTCTGGGAGAAGGTGTCTGACACCTTGGGCTCGGTGCGCAGCTCTGCGGCAAAAATGCTGCCCAGCGCACCGCGGATTGCGGAGAACGGGGGAAAGTAATCCGTAAAAAGGCCTTGGCAATCATAATTGTCTTATCTCTGTGCGCTTTCGCATTTGCCGATGTATATACCATATCCGGATATCGCTTTGAGATAAAAGGCTCCACCCAGGAGAGCGCGATAAGGCAGCTCATTGTGCCAGGGCACGTGGAGCGCTTCAAAACGGAAGAAGAGCTGAAAAATGCACTTGAGGAAAAGAAGCACACACTAATCAACACCCGCATATTCTATGAGGATGAAATATTCTATCACTACGACAAGGACGCGGCCGGTGGGGGAAGCTACAACGTCTTCGTTACATTCGCTGTCACGGACGCGAAGAATAAGCTGATCCTTCCGTATCCGAAATACGATTCCAACACAGGCATGGTTCTGGGCTTCCGATATAAGGATCGAAACTTCATGGGTCTCTACAAAGATTTTTCAGTAATCTTTGATGCCAAGCAGCACGAGTCTTCATACAAGGAAGGAGACTTCTACCTGGAGATTCCATTCGAGGACATAAAACTCGGCGACATCCACTTCTCCGGACAGTTCGAGACGGAGCTGGATCTCCATGACAGGAAGAACGACTATTTCTCGCTCGACTTGAAGGAGAGGGGTCTGAAGCTTTTCAAAGCAAATCTTAATGCGGATGCGTACGTTGATTTTAATTACTACAACGGTGCTTTCCGAAAGATGAAATATTATCTTTTCTACGGCAACATGCCTTTGGGAGACAAAGGCATGTACCTGAACGGAACCGGAAATATGCTTCTGGACTGGCGGCGTGACACCCGGGGGGATACGTACGTCAGCGGAGCCGGAACACTCGGAGGAATTCCTCTCGGCAATATGCGCCTTACTCTGAGCAACTACACCAAACTGCGTCCGAATGATTTCCAGGACTTTGAAAATGGCCTGGAACGCTATCAGCTGCTGAACAGCTTCCGGCTGGGTTTCACCGGCGAGAGGTGGTCCCGTGTTTCATTGGGATCTTCTTTT
>CAMKPI010000168.1 GCA_946414625.1 uncultured Spirochaetaceae bacterium
GAGAAATTAGAATAAATCGCGTTTAGCCGATAACAGATGTAAACTCCGTTTTGTTAAACTACATTGTAACAAATCGCTGAACTCAGGTGGTAAAAAATTATCTGACCCAGGCATTTTTGTCCATATAATCCTTGAAAAAGCAAAGGTATTTTCTTCAAATTGTCGTTTAGTTTTATACAAAATCACTTATAATTGTATTTGCGTACTTGAAAGATTAATAAGAGGGAAAAAATGGGAAAAATGACTGTTTTTTATGCAAACAAGAACAAATCCGGTCGTGCTTGTATGGTCTCAAGGCTGTTTGAAAAGGCCGCAGCGATTCTAACTCTCGCACTCCTATTGCTATGTCTTTTATCTTGCGCGTCCGCCGAAAACAAAAAGGCTTCTCTCCCTGACTTGAAAGGAAAAACGCTGGGATATTTGATGTCTTTGGAAATTGAAAACGCATTCTACGTCCTTACTCCTCACGAATGTGTATACAACTTCACTTACAACGGCGTGCCATACAAGGCTAGGGCTGCGTTTACCGGAGACTTTGACAATCAGCCCGATGTTTTTGAAGACGGATACGAAGAGAAAATGAAAGAAATCATCTCGCCGCTCATAGTTTCCGATGTGGAAGATTTTTCATCTCTGCTTTTGCCGCAAGCGGAACTTGATTCTTACAAAGGGAAAAAATGTGATGCCCTTCTTAAAGCAGGTTTTGAGTATACGGGGCACTTTGCTTCAGAAGAAGGAGTTTGCTATTACATGAACAAAGGCGGCATTGACTACATTGTGGAATGCGAAGAAAAAATCTCTGATTTTGATTTAGATATAGAGGCTATTCTTCCGACTTTCACAATAAAGAACATCAAAGTTGAGGGAGTCTCTATGTAATGGAGGCTTTTCCAGGAACGGATTCATTAGATACATCGACATTCGCATCTCCAGAGTCGGATTTAAGGCACTTTCCAAATAGCAAAGTCCAAATAGCAAAGTGCATGCCGGCTGCCTCATCCCACAATTTTTTACACTTAACCTAACAGAGCCATTCAGTCCACTGCGCAGATGCGTCTGGCTCACGGCATTTTCAGGCTTTGTTTCCGTTTCGGGTTCTCCAGGGGATTAAAAAAACAAGACGCCTTTCGGCGTCTTGTTTTTGGAGATGACGAGACTCGAACTCGCTACCCTCAGATTGCGAACCTGATGCTCTACCAGATGAGCTACATCCCCGCAGTATCAAATCACTCGATACATTTAATCAAAGAATACCTTTTTGGTCAACCACATCGCTTGCTTTTCTTTTTTTTGCGTTGAGAGTATAATCCATGGCATGAATAAAAGACAGATGAAAAAGATCGAGAGCACTTACCTGCTTGACGAGGAAGAGGATCTGCTGCTGCCGCCTTCGGCATGGAAGCAGGAGGATCGCGAAATGGAGAAATATTTTTCAAAGGCGTGGCGTATTTCAAACCCTGAAAAGGCAAAGGAAATGGACGCAGCCATCGAAGAAGCAAAGAAAAAGGCTTGCGCTGCGCTTGATGAAACAAAGGACGCCGAGTGAGCGAACACCCCGCATAGTGGAGCATATCCACGCGGGGTGTTTTTTGTATTTTTGTATAAAGCCGTGAAATGTGGTTTATTCCAGCACAAAATTTACGGGGAGGGTGAAAACGCTGTTGACCGCCTTGCCTCCAAGAGTGGCGGCTTTGGCTTTAATTCCCTTGAATGCTGAAAAAACGGCGTCTCTGAAGGGCTTCCTGACGCTGTCGGGAATATTGATTTGAATATTACCTTCTTCGTCTATAAACACTCTCGCTTCAAAGGATTCTTCGATGTTCTGACGCCTCATCGCAGCGGGATATGCGATTCTCCGAAAAACATTCTGTAGGTCGATTTCCGGCCAAGAGAGGTCCCTGTCCGACTCTGCGGTGGCTCTGGACTCGTTTCCGGAATCTGACGTCGATAAATCAAAGTACCCGTTCAGCATTGGAAGCGTTGCAGTTTTTGGCTCTGTTTTGTTTAAATCTCTGTTCCCTTTTGCCTCAGACAGCGTGCTCGACTTTCGGAGCGCAGACTCATCGATTTCCACTGAAACTGGAGAGGCGGAGGCTAGGGCTTGAGTTTCTGTCTGAGAAACGCGGGAAGTAGGCAAAACAGTGTTTGCGGCGTATGTATCAGGCGAGACATTGAGAGAAGAAGCAATGCTTTCTTGATCTGCGATTTTCTCTGCCGTGGTTGCGTCTATGGTATTTGCAGTTGTGCCTATCTGTAAATCTGTGGACCTGCTTGGACCGGTGGTTACCGCAAGGGCTTCCGTGTTCTTTGAAGTTGAGGCTATCTGTAAATCCTCGGACCTGTTTGGACTGGTGGCAACCGAAAGGGCTTGCGTCGATTCTGCGGTTGAGACGGCGGGTAAAGCATTTTCATCCGCGAATCCGTATATCGAGCCGGCGCTGAATTGCGCGTCAGTTGAGGCAATTCTTTCCGGAGAAGTTTCCATATCGAAGTATATGGAGGCAGGATGAGAAGTCGGGAAAGCTTCTTTCAAAGATAAAGCGTCTGGCGCCGCTTTCCTTTGGGAAAGCGGCGCGCTTTGAACCGGCGCGCTCTGAGCCTGGATGGCTACGAGACCCGGATGCTCCGGAGCTCCCGCGACAGGATTTTCCGCATTTTGCATCGAGGCTGTTGTGACCTCTCTTTTTGCCCGGAAACCGGAGGATAGCCTGAGGCCCGGGTGGAAGCTGAGAAGGAGCAACACTGAGGCGGCAGAAAAGAGTATGATGGTGGATTTCTTTGTTTTTCTTGCAAATGTCATTTGTCTGTAATTTTATTCCGATTCCCGCAGTCTGAAAAGGTTGTTTTTCATGTTCATGCGTGCCTGGGAGCATGGATCGATTTATAAAAGCCGATTACAAAAAATTGATTTTTTGATATGGCGTGTCAAAAGCACCATGTACCGCCGAGTCGGATTTTTAACGGCGGCATTGGATATCCCCAAAGCAGCTGATACTGCGAGTTCAGAAGGTTTTCGACCTTGAGGTATAGATCAAGGTTCCGGTTCGGTTTCCATGAGGCTCCGGCATTCCAGACGAAAGCCCCGTCGAACTCGCGCTCGGATGCGTCCCAGTATTTTCCGAGATATTTCATTTCAGTGAAAAGGGTTGTATTTTTCATTGAATAGGATAGAGCAAGGGAAGAGGTGTGCATTCTCACGCCAGAGACCCTCACATCGTCCGATACGGATAGCCCTCCGGTCAGATTGTAGCTTTTGTTGAAGAGATAGCCCGCTTCCGCTTTGAATGCTCTCCATGTGATTTTTGCCTCCAGGTTTGTCCCGAGGTAAATCGCGTTGTCAAGGTTCTGCATTGTGCTG
>CAMKPI010000169.1 GCA_946414625.1 uncultured Spirochaetaceae bacterium
AATTTGACAGGCGTTTTTCAAGCGTATTATTCCCGCGTCATACAGATTTTTGACAGGCGGGAGACAGCCCTGTACGTGGTGTTGATTATTAAGCGGGTTGTTCCTGCGTTACCTGGAGCTTTCCATATGCTTTGAAAGGAAGTCCAGCACCTTTGAAAAATACTCATCCGGGTGGGTGAAATGCGCTTTAACATGCGCTGTGTCATCGAAAAGCAGTGTTTCATACTCCGGACCGCCGTAGAGACTCAAGATCCTGTACATGTTCTCGTAGGGCACATCACGATCCGCTTTTCCTTGAATCAGCAGGAGCGGTACTTTGATTTTCGGCAGCGCGTCCGCAAGGGTTTCTGTATACGGATTCCATCCCTCTATGATCCGCGTCCAGAGGGCGAACGGTGGCACGGTGATGAATGCCGGCAGATGCGTCTTTGCCTTGAATTTGAAGTTGAACTGCTCTGATACCGAGAAGTATGATGAGTCCTCAATCAAGCATTTGACGTTTGCCGGTAGGTCGAGCGCTCCGGCGCGGAGAGTGGCAAAAGCGCCCATAGATAATCCTATGATCGCGATTTTTGCGTCGGGATCACGCCGGGATATCTCCCATGCCCAGTCCTTTAAGTCCTCTCCTTCCAGAACACCCATGGATATGTATTTTCCGTCGCTCGGAGCGTGGGCGCGCAGTGCGGGCATGAGAATGTTGTATCCAGCGTCATGGAGAGGCGCAGCGTAGTTGAAAAATTTGGTGTATGAATCCTTGTAGCCGTGAACCAGGATTATGTAGGAATGCTTTTTGGCTTCCCTCGTGTTATCTGACGCATCCGCGGATTTTGAAGCAGGAAAAAAACGAGCCTTCAAGGCAAGGTTGTCGTAGGATGTGATATCCCAGATCTCCTCTTTGATTCCCGCAGCCCAGGCGTTGCCGTAGGCGGTCATTTTATCCATATTTCTTTGCTGCTCGTATCCTTCTGGCGTTCCTACCAGTGCCGGATCCATCTTCGGGGTTGTTTGCACGTTCTCGTCGCGCAGAAGGGTCTCGCGGAAGAGGATGAATCCGAGGGCGGCTGAAATTGCTACCAGGCACAGAATGACATACAAAAAGATTTTGAACCGTCGAAGGATTTTTCCGGATTTACCTGCCAGAGACTTGTTTGACGAAGGTTTTCCTCCGTCCGGCGCGGCTTTGCCCGGCTTTGTCGAGTCCTTATGCTTTTTTTCTCCGCCTCGCGCAAGTGGGCGTTCACTGAAGCTATCCGTCACGGATTTGTTGTTTATATTGTTGTCTTTTTTTTCATGAATCATGTGAGCATTATAATCCGTAGAATGAAAATAGAAAACACATGTTTTTTGTCGATATTGGAATTTAACTAAAAGAACAGCAGAATCTTGTGACGAGAACCCGGTAGTTTTGCCGGCAAAGGTCTCCGGGCAGCAGGCGCCGGTAGTTTTGCCGGCAAAGGTCCCCGGACTGCATTCGTCAGCAGAGTCAGCAAAGTTTCACCGGGCAACAGCCGCCATCAGAGCCGGCCCGCATGGCTTTTGTCACTATCAGAGCTGGAAAAGGTTTCTGCATGGCTGTAGCCGCCATCAGAGCCGGCAAAGGTCTCCGGGCAGCAGGCGCCGGTAGTTTTGCCGGCAAAGGTCCCCGGACTGCATTCGTCGGAAGTACGCCGGCAAAATTCCCCTGGGCTGCAATCGTCATAAGAGCCGGCCCGCATGGCTTTTGTCGCTATCAGAGCCGGCAAAGGTCTCCGGGCTGCATTCGTCAGAAGTACGCAGGCAAAATTCCCCTGGGCTGCAATCGTCATAAGAGCCGGCAAAGGTCTCCGGGCTGACTTGTGCGGAGAACGCCTCCACTGTGCTTCAAACAAGGCACATTTCTTCTTTTTTTGTTCCGCGATATGTGAGCCTCATTATAATTGAAGCGTAATTTGTTGTAATTACAAGAATTAAAAATAAATTGAAATTAAGTCTGAAAAAGGTTGAATTATTCTGAAATATTCACATAATCAAGTTAGTTTTGTTTGCGAAACGTTGCAGCCGGATTCTCCGCGAACTGGAAGATTCCTTTTCCGAGTAAGGCTTTGATTGTGCGAAAACCAGTCCGGAAGGAGATTCAGGCTAGGTCTTTTGGAATCAATGCTCGGCGGGACTCGCCTGTATGCGGCATGTATACCAGCTTTCAGAACGCAAACGGAGCTGCCGGCTTGCGTCGGCTGATTTTTTCCAGACCGCTTCTTCCGTCCGCGACGCCGGAGGGAGAAGATCGTTCGGTTTTTCCGGAATTCTTCCGGAGTTTTTTCCGTATGGCCTGGAGTTTTCACTTTATGGGGTTGCGACCGCAACTGCATCGCAGGAAAAGCGGCAGATGCCCTCGTAGGGATGCAAAATGGTTGAAATCAAACACCTTTCAATGGAATTCGATGAAAAGACACGTCCTTTGAATGACGTGAATCTTACAATTAACAACGGCGACGTTATCGCAGTCATCGGTCCATCGGGCACGGGGAAGAGCACGCTTCTCCGGTGCATTAACATGCTGAACGAACCCACCGGAGGTCAGATTCTGGTGGACGGGCAGGACATCACCGCAAAAGGCTGTGACCTGAACGAGGTGAGGAAGAAGATGGGGATGGTTTTCCAGTCTTTCAACCTCTTCGGGCACCTTACTGTGATCGAGAACATAATGAATCCCCAGATCACGCTTTTGGGAAAGTCTCGCCAGGCAGCATATGACAGGGCGATGGAGCTTTTGTCCTCTGTCGGTCTCTCGTCGAAGGTTTTCGCATATCCAGAGGAGCTCTCCGGCGGTCAGCAGCAGAGGATCGCCATTGCGCGTACCCTGGCGATGGATCCTGACATAATACTTTTTGACGAACCCACCAGCGCGCTTGATCCGTCGATGATAGGGGAAGTGCAGTCGGTAATAAAGATCCTCGCAAAAAGCGGCCGCACGATGATGATTGTCACCCACGAGATGGATTTTGCCCGCAAGATTGCCAACCGTATTGTTTTCATGGCTGACGGTGGCATCTGCGAAGAGGGCACCCCGCGTGAGATTTTCGAGCATCCGAAGGATGAACGGACTCGCCGTTTTGTCCAGCGTCTTTCAACGCTTTCCTATCATATTGAGAGCATCGATTTCGACATCGAGGCGATGAACGAGGAACTTCTGCTCTACGGAGAGAAGCTTCTCATAGAAAGCGAGCGCCTTACCAAACTTTCCCTTGCCATCGAGGAGATCTGCATAAATACAATTGCGGACTATTCTCAGAATCCGGACATTCGCGTGAAAGTGGAATATTCGGAGAAGAACGATATCCTGTCTCTTTTCATAGGCTACAAGGGGGAGA
>CAMKPI010000170.1 GCA_946414625.1 uncultured Spirochaetaceae bacterium
GCACCGCACGTTGTACGAGATTGTCAAGTTAACCAGTGTTTCAAATCTCTTTTTCCGCGTGCGCCAGTCATGCACTACAAGCCGCGGAAACTAGACGGATAGTATCAATTTGACTCTTTTTTTGCTGTTATTTTTTTAAGAGTGTCATTTTGACCCTGCTTTTCCTGGATTATTTCCTATAAGAATCAAAGACAAAAGAAAAACAATCATTTTTTACACAAATCGTATGTTTTTAATTCCTTTTTTTGAAGACAATCCACTAGGGTTCACATGCTATATTTAATCTAATTTCTTATTTTACAAATAAATATTTCAAGATTGGCACGAGAATTGCTGACTATTTTGCATGACAAACAAAAACCTGACTGAAAACACATCCATCATGCAGACATATCTCAGGGAGATCAATAACGTCCCCCTGCTTTCCCGCGACGAGGAATACGACCTTGCCGTAAAAGCAAAATCCGGAGACAAATCCGCCCGTGAGAAACTCATCAGAGCAAACCTTCGCTTCGTGGTCTCAATTGCAAAGCAGTTCCAGAACAGGGGGCTGTCGTTCGAGGATCTTGTGAGCGAGGGCAACGTCGGGCTCATCACCGCTGTGGACAAATTTGAGCCGGAAAAGGGCTACCACTTCATCAGCTACGGCGTGTGGTGGATAAGACAGGCGATTATGAAGGCCGTGGCAGAGCAGTCGAGAATGATTCGGCTGCCGATGAACCGAAACGCGCAATACGTACAGGTGACAAAATCGCGTGAGAAGCTTATCAAGGAAGGCTTCGAGGGCAGTTTGGAGCAGGTTGCTGCGGACTGCGGGCTATCCGAGACAGACGTGGCGGAGATACTCTCGTTCAACAAGGAGATAACTTCCCTGGACGCTCCAGTGGGAGACGAAGACTCTTCTTCTTTCGGAGATTTCATAGAATCAAAGGAAAAAAGTCCGGAGGACGAGACAATTGATACCGCGCTGAAGGAACAGTTCGAAAGGCTTCTATCCCGCTTCCCGGAGCGCGAAAGAAAGATCATCATGCTCCGATACGGTCTCATCGACGGACACCCAATGAGCCTGAAACAGGTCGGCGACGCTTTCGGGCTGACAAAAGAGAGGATCAGACAGTTGGAGAAACAAACCTTGCGCTCACTTGGCGACAGCAGCGAGGTGCAGGAAATGAAGTGCTATATAGCATAATCAGAGCAACCTTTTATGATTGGTGCTTGTGTTGAGTTGCCTATAGCGAAGCAGAGAAAGCTTTTGCACATCGCGGCATGTTAGTCACGCAATATAGTTTAATTTTTTACTTAACTATATTTATTTACAAGAATTGGTTATAAGCCGGCATTTATGCCGGCTTTTTCTGTTGCGTGCCAAATTATAAGTTGAATTCTCATCTGGCATGATGTATATTTTTCCCAAAAGGCGACAACGCGCAACGACAGCGCGCAAAAACAAATCAAAATGACTATAGACAAGAATAGCAAAAGAATTATCATTGAAAAAGACTCTCCCGTCAGAGAAATCTACATAAATAGTAATTTCTCATACATGTGGAGAAAGAACGATACAGACAAGATGATTGTCGATCTCGGAGACATCTCAGAGTTCTTGAATTATACGATAGAGTTCAAGCGTCCATATCTATTTATGAATAAAGATGATAAATATACAATCTATTATTCACACGATGAACACACTATTCAGAATTTATATAATAATAACATAAAAACAATCGTATTCAACTGTTTAGAGCCTAATATAGAGGTTGAACAGCTGGCAAAGCGTCTCCATCTCGACAACATCTCAATGGCTGAGGTCGGATTCAAATTCATGGTCACCACAAAATATCTCCTGTCAAAACTCAACATCAGGTCATATGATTTATACGACCTGGAACACTTTGCATGCGAGAACGGCAGGATATTTTTTAAGAACGACAACAGAATAAGGATATTTGAAGGCTACGCACACGAAACGCTTAAAATGAATACCCGCATATATGACTACGTTTTTTTTGACTGCACCCACAGATATAAAACGGACATGGAAATTATCAAGTCCCTGATTCCGCATCTAACCAAAAAAACGGTAATAGTATTCCACGACTACACAATGCCTGAATGCCATCGTGTGATAGACGAATTTGGAGAGTTACATATTTGCAGGACTTATGCAATAAACAATATCAACGCTTTGGACAAGGCACGCGGGGATATCATAAAAATCTGGGACACGGAAACAGAGTAACTCAAACCATTGCAGTCAGGTAACGCTTCTGCAGTGCTTCCCGCGAACAGACCCGCCTCCGGAAGAGTGAGGTGAATCCGTACCGGATCGCTCTACTGTCCGCGAACAACCCACATCCGGCACAGTGAGGTGAATCTGATGTGAGTCAGTAACGGGCTGCCCAGCTATACGCGGACGAACCAGCCTCCGGTGCAGTGAGGTGAATCCGTACCGGGTCACTCTACTGTCCGCGAACACCCCGCATCCGGCAGAGTGAGGTGAATCTGAGGTAAGTCCTCACCGGGCTGCCCAGCTATCCGCGGACGAACCCGCTTCTCTCAGTACATCCTGATAAGCACGAAGTCCCTCAGCCTCACGGGAAGAATTTTAATTAGAAAAACGAAGAACTTATATTTGAGTCCAACCGCAACACGAATTTTCGGTCTTTTTTTGAACGCACAGTTATATATTGCCTTTGCAGCGGCTTCGGGAGATGCCCCGCCTCTTTCGTCAGTCTCCATCCTGGAAACGGCTTTCATATAACTTTCATAATACGGGCTGTCTGGGGACTCAAAGCCTTTCCGCGCAGAGGTGAACGATGTTTTTGTATCTCCGGGCTCAACTATAGACACCCTGACTCCAAAGGGACGAGCCTCCATCCCAAGCGCCTCAGCATAGGCTTCAAGCGCATACTTGGATGAAGAGTAATGGCTTTGATAAGGGATTGGAACCAGAGCCGCCATCGAGCTTGTGAATATCACAAGGCTTGCCTTGTTTTTCCTTAGCATCGGCATGGCAAGACTATTCACGTTGATAGCGCCGAAGTAGTTCGTTTCAAACTGAATCCGAGCCTTGTCAGAAGAGGTTCTCTCGGCGGAACCGGCTATCCCGAAGCCTGCGCAGTGAACCACAATATTAAGCTTCGGTATTTTTTCAAAAGCAGCCTTCAGGGAATCAAGACTTGTCACATCCGCCCGAATGGCATGGATCCGCCCTGACGCGCCGTATTCTCTCTCGCCCTCCGGTATCGTGCGCGAAATTGCGTAAACAGTGAAGCCGCTAC
>CAMKPI010000171.1 GCA_946414625.1 uncultured Spirochaetaceae bacterium
GTACAGCCTTGAATGGGCGGAGGAATATCTTCATGAGACTTATAAGAAGAGCATAGCGCGGCTATATTCTCAACTCCTCTCGGAGATTCTGCCGACGCGGAACGTGCTTCTTTCAAAAGCCATGAAGTATTCAGACGGTTCGGATGTGATTGTTGCGAAGTTTCCTGCCCCTTCAGCCGGTGGAGATTCGACTCATGATACGGGCTCTGTTGGAGGAGCGGAGGCAGGGCTTTCCGCCGGCTCTGGAGAGGTCGGAGCGGATGCCGACGCCCCCAGGATTGTCTCTTTTGCAGTGATGGACGGAAAAATTTGCGCAATCCTGATTTGATGGGCGCCGAAATCATATGCAGTCGCGTGATTTATATCGGAATAATTTGTTTGATTGAGTTGTGATAGGAGTCGTAAGCGTCGTGAAGGCACTGCGATAGATGCCTGTAAATGGCGGCTTGCGACGCCAATTTGGGCGATAATTTGGTTAGGAGATGGCTGAAGGAAGGCTTTGGGCCTGATAAAAGACGGGTCTAGGCGCTGCGGCGCCTAGACCCGTCTTTGTTTGTAAGTTGCTGCCGGTGTCCGGGATCGCCAGCCCGAAGCGCAGGACCTCAGTGCCGCCCACTAAAGCCGCCCTGCGCGCCGTTCATTGAACCGGGACCCGCCGCTCCTCCGCCCATGCCGGTGTCCGGGATCGCCAGCCCGAAGGGCAGAACCTCAGTGCCGCCCGCCAAAGCCGCCCTGCGTGCCGTTCATTGATCCGGATCTCCCGCTCCGTCGCCCATGTCGTTGTCCGGGATCGCCAGCCCGAAGGGCAGAACCTCAGTGCCGCCCGCTAAAGCCGCCCTGCGCGCCGTTCATTGAACCGGGACCCGCCGCTCCTCCGCCCATGCCGGAAGCCGCGGAGCCTGTTACCGCCGTCGAGGAGCCGCCCGATACGGTGAACGAGCCGGTGTATATGGTGCCGTTGTTCACGAGGGTGCCGCCTGTGATGGTCGGGGACGAGACGAGCGTCGCGCTGTTCGCGCCGAGCCCCTCGGCGCCGATTATCACGTTTGACGCGTACGAGTAGCCGGAGGGAACGGCGAACGCGAGCACAACGGTGTTGTTGTACTTTAAGGCATATTTCGCGCCACGCGTCAGGTTTGTTGTGTTCACGTAGTGGCCGGTTGTTCCGCTAGCCGCCGGTGCGCTGTTCGTTCCGCCGCCCATTCCAATGAATGTGCCTCCGGTGTATGTGAATCGGCTGTTGCTGTTGCAGTCGATTCCTGTCTCCGGGCTTGAGTGCCCCATTGCGACTGTGGTGCCGCCCGTGATGTAAAGATATCCTTCATTCTCGTCCGCGCCCGCGTCTATGCTGTCGTTTGACGAAGAGAGTGCGTATATAAGTCCGCCGTTTATGTATATGGCGTTTTTGGCGTTTATGCAGTCATCAGTGGTGTTGATGACAAACGTGCCTCCGTTTATGTACACGTTGTGCTTCGCCTCGATTCCCTCGGGGCTCACTCCGTCGTCCGCCGTGCTGCTGGAGTCGTCCCTTGGGGCGTGCTTGGTTGTGATTGTGAGCGTGCCGCCGTTGATGTAGACATCGGGGACAGGATAGTTCGCGCTGGAGGCGGGAGCCCCGTCGTCGCTGGTCCATCCCGCGGAGATCGCCTTTCCCTGTGTTGTGGCGTTGATTGTGCCGCCGTCGATTACTATCCAGCCGTAGTTCGCGCTGTAGCCGTCCGCATAGCCGTTGTCGTCCACCTCATCCTGGTCGTAGCCCTCCACCTTGAGACCTTTGGATTCGTAGTAGTCATCAGATCCGTTGCCGTACAGGTTGAGTGTCCCTCCTGTCATCACAAAACCGAGATATGGCTTCACCGCCGTGCCTTTGGTCCTCTCGACAACGCCGGTGTCCTCGTCCGTTGAGCTGGTCTCTTCCGCCACTGTGACAGAGAGCGTGCCGCCCTTGATGCACATTACAGCGTCGCAGACGATACCGTTTTTTGAGTCTGCCGTGACAGAGAGCGTCGCGTCGTCATCCCCGTCGATTATGAGGTTCGCATGGCTTTTCAGAACGTTTTTGTCTTCGCTCTGCGCGGCCGTCTCCAGACTGTTGTTGCCCTCGAGATAAATGTATGTGTATTGTGAATCCTTGATGTTGAGGCACCGGTCCGGGCTTTCCAACGCAAGGCTGTCAAGCGTCACCTTGACGGGCTGTGAATTTCCGTAGATTGTCACTTTATACGTGCTGTTCGCCCCGGTGAGTCTCACGTTTGTCGCGGTGACTTTCAGGTTCTTTGCTTTTATTACGTAGTTGTCATCATCCGGCGCGTTTCCGAACCATGCCTTTGACTGTACGTCGAACGTATACTCGGTGCCGAAATCAACGCTGCCCACGTTGTAGTCTGATGCGTTGTAATTGGATGGATATGCTGCGGAGGCAGCGGCGGGGGAGGCTGTGCTCGCGCCCGACGAGACTGAGCTGTCCGAGGCGGAAGCGCTGGAGCTGCTGTCCGAGCAAGAGGTAAGCGGAGCAGCAAGTGCCGAGAGGAGGATTAAGGCGGATAAGACCTTGATTCTCAAAAATTTTCCTAAGCGGGTCTTGTCTTTGTTTTTCATGGTTGGTTCCTTTTGAAGACGATGTTTATAAGCCTTTTTTTGCTTTTTAGGCTGCATTCCGGCGAACGGCCCGGTTGCACGTTTTCATCGAATACGCGTATATCATAAAAAATTGGGATGATAATTGAAATAATTCTTTGTGTGGACTGTGTGTTGTTTCGGTGTTCGTTATGTGAAGTTCGGCTTGCTAAGCCCTGACAAAGCGCGTAAATTATCTTTGTGATGCAGAGGAGGTGTTTCTTATGAGCGATTTTGTCAATAAAGCTGCGGAAAAGCTGGAGAAGATGTCCGACGAGCAGATAAAGGCGCTGATTGCAAGGCAGAGTGAACGCCTGCGCCTCAGGGAGGGCCTATTGGACAGCGTTGACAGCGGAATTCTTGTTTTGGACGGCAGCCAGCGCATCTCGTTTTGCAACAGCTTCCTCGGGGATATTTTCGGATTCAATCACGTGAAAGCAATGAAATCGCGGATTCTGGTGGAAAAGATTATATCCGACGGGGATGTTTTGGATTTCATACGCTCGAATGCCGTCTCTCCCCGTCCTGAACCATTCGATTTTGATCATTCAAGCGCTTTTTTCGGTCAGATGAGGATACGCCTCACCGCGGCGCCTCTGAAGGGTCTGGGCGTCGGTGGGCTCCACGTCCAGCACGGGCGGGAAGTCGTCAGGCCGGAACAGCGT
>CAMKPI010000172.1 GCA_946414625.1 uncultured Spirochaetaceae bacterium
GATACCGCCTGGATATGAACATCAGGAAAGGAGTTGTAAACATGAAGAAAAAAGGTCTAAGGGCGCCCCTTGTAGCAATCTTCCTGCTTGCATTCATTGTTGTGGCGGCAATCTCTTCCGCGTCTTTTATTCATTTTAGGGAGGGATCGTTTCTCGGCGCGACTCTTGGCGCGTTAAATGGACTTCTTTCCCGGTACGCTGGTTTCTTCGCCTCTCCTGAAATGCAGGCTTTCACCCTCGTTCCGCTTCTTGCATTTGCTTTTCTTGCCTTGCTTCAGGTTTTTTTCGGGATAAGCCTTGTTTACATTTTCTTTGAGTTCGTTGCCTTTTTCGGTTTTTATATCACTTCGGCATACATGCAGGGCGGAGGCGACTACTTCGGTACACTGAGTCTGATAAGAGTGAATAACGTCCACTATGTAGGACTTGCCATGGTGTTCTTCTCTCTTGCTTCCTGTCTTTTTCTTGTTATCAAGGAAATAATAGCAGCGCGAAGGGCGAGAGTGAGACTCAGCCTTGGAATGATTCCGAATGCTTCAGAGGGATCGGATCGTATTCATTTGACTGATTCCTTCTCCACGGACGGAGCAGGAGACAGTACAAAGGCATCCGATGATGGACGTGGTGTGCGCTTCAGGATGGATGGGGCGGATCTGTCCAGTGACATGGCTTTGGCGCTCCTGACTCAGGTAAGGGTCCCTGAGTACAAGGCATTTCCGAACGATGCAGAGGGAAGCGAACCGCCTTTTTTCGATAGCTCGGATATAGATTTCTCTTCCGGCAGCATAAAGCCTAAAATATCTGCTCCAGTGGCGGAGACCAAAGAAGGATTCAAAACTTCGCTCCGTGGCGACTCGGGGTATTCCGCGAGGCGCTCTTCTGTAACGCGTTCGGATGGCGGAACTCATACTGGAGATGCAGGAGCGGGTTTCGCCGGTGGATCCGCGTCAGTGAATCTTGGAATATTCAGAGTAGCGATAGCAGACGGCGAGATGCATCGTAACGCAATGAGGGGTGGAGAATCGGCTTTTTCGTCAGGCGACGCATATCATCAGGGAGATGATGCGAGCGGCTCTATGAATCGCTTTGCCCGACTCCACGAGGAAGCAGACGGCAAGGATTATTTGAAGGGTTTTGATCCCGCCCTTTCAAACCTTTACGCAGGAGGTGTGGCTGCCTCTGGAGAGATTTTTCAGAGCTCCGGCGGAGAGAGACACGGTGGAGAGCCTCTTCCTGCGCAGTACGACCTGTCTGAGCTTCAGGACAGACTCAAGGAAGATTCGAGAGTAGACGCAGCGTTCAGTTCGATGAAGGAGGATCTTGATTTCGATATCCGTGAATTTCCGGGAGATCTTGCAATTGAAAACAGCAGGGGTGCCGGATCTGCGGCTTCGGGTCGTGCGACGCACAGTAGCGGCACAGCCGGCGCGGAGCCTTACGGCATAGGAAGTGTTCGGTTTCCGAGGCCCTCAGTTCCCGATGTCGAGACAGTGCAGAGGGAGCTGTACGGCGGATATGATGCGGAAAAAACGAATGCGGGCGCACCGGGTTTCGGGGCGGCTCAGCCGTCATCAGTTTCCGGGAGACCTTTTACCGGTACTTTGGCTTCCCGTGGCTCTGAGGATAGGGGCTCTTTCGAAGCCGCATCGGCTTCAGACCGTTTCTCTGGCGGTGACTCGTCCAAGGTCTTTGTTTCCGGCGTGAATTCCGCGGATATTGGCAGATCTGACGCGCTGCCGAGAGGTGTGAGTGGGATGACCCGGGAATCGGGTATTTCGCTTCAGGGGCCACGCGAGACGACCCGTGCGGCGGGCGAGACAACCGGAGTGGTCGGAGCCTCGACCCGGGAAGCGGACGCGCAGCCCCAGAGACCACATGCTTCGTCCCGTGAGACTGTTGGGGCACAGGGAGAAGTTGGAGCTCCGACTCGGGAAGCAGGTTTTTCTTCTCTGGAAACCCGCAATGCGTCCCCGGGTGCGGACGCTTCTTCCGCTGTCTACGCGCCTGAGATGTCAAGTGGAAGTACAGAAGACGCGGACGGGGATTCAGATTTTTCGGAGAGCATGGCAAAGACCGAAAATTCCGACACTACGATAGACACCATATCCGCAGTAGGCGGCCTGACCAGCAGCAGAAACGGGGACTATGTCTATGACACATCCAAATATACATACCATTTCCCGCCGGACAGTCTCCTGAAGCATTACGAAAGCGCCGAAGACTCCAATATGGACGCGGAGACCGACGCCACAGGAATGACAATAGTCGACACGCTCTCTCAGTTCAGGATCAGAACGCAGCTCATAGGTGTCCAGCGCGGATCGTCGTTCACATTGTATGAACTCGCGCTCGACAGAGGCGTGAAAGTGACGGCCGTTCAGAGCTACGCGGACAATATCGCAATGGATCTAGCGGTGCAGAGCGTGAGGATACTTGCACCGATACCCGGAAAGTCCGCAGTGGGAGTGGAGGTGCCGAACAAGATTCGCGAAACTGTAGGGTTCGACGTTATGCTTCCCGCAATCCGGAACCCGCGGCTGAAAATTCCGATGGCACTCGGCAAGACCATCACCGGAGAATCTGTTGCGATAGATCTTGCCAGCACGCCGCACCTGCTCATCGCCGGAACCACAGGAAGTGGAAAATCTGTCTGCGTGAACGGTCTGATATGTTCGATCCTGTACACCCGGACCCCGAGGCAGGTCCGGATGCTGATGGTGGATCCGAAAATGGTGGAGATGTCGGTTTACAACGATATCCCCCATCTTCTCACACCTGTTATCACCGATGCCAAGCGGGCGATTAAGGCCATGGCTTTCATCGTGGGCGAGATGGAGCGGCGTATGAAGCTCTTTACCATGGTGGGTGCCAAGAAGATAGAGGATTACAACGAGAAAATAAAGGGTGGAAAATATCTTCGCGCAGAGTTGCCCTACATTGTAGTCATTATAGACGAGTTTGCCGACCTGATGATGGAGACGGGTAAGGAGCTGGAGAACTACATCAAGAGGATCACGGCTGTTGCGAGGTTCACAGGTATACATCTTGTACTGGCAACACAAAGACCATCCGCAGATGTCATCACGGGCATTATTCGCAGCAATATTCCAACGCAGATAGCGTTTGCTGTTGCAACCCAGGTGAACAGTCGCGTGATACTCGACACATCCGGGGCGGAGACACTTCTCGGAAGGGGT
>CAMKPI010000173.1 GCA_946414625.1 uncultured Spirochaetaceae bacterium
ATTCGTTTTCCACAAGCGGTCCGTCGAACTCCTCGAATCCGAGAGCCACAAGGCGGTCCTTTACCCACTGGATGTAGTCTCCGTAAGGGTTGTGGCGACCCGGAACGAGGCGGGATACGGGTCCGTCCAAACCGTATGGTCTGAATGTGGCCGTCTTCCACGAGCCGGACGAGATCATCTCAGGCGTAAGAACTCCCACCTCTTCTCCGGTGATGCCGCGATTTATCACCTCTTTTTTTACCGCATCGCCTTCTTCGGTCAGCCGATAGGTGACTTCCTCGCGCTCGACAATCTTGTACGGGCTGCTTACAGCACCTCTTTTTTTTGCGATGCCGGACATCAGGCGGCGTTCGTCATCAGACAGAGCGGAATCGGACAGCACTCCCGTGAGCCCTTTTTTCAGCAGCTGTCGCGTTGCCGCTGCGTCGCCTGGCAGGTCTTCTGTCACGATGTATGCTTTCTTTTCGTCGTCCATTCTTGAGGCGCCGCTTTTAGATAACTGACCGAAAGCGGAGCCGGCGTCCTTCTGGTCCATGCCGAGGCTTTGGCAGATCTGCGACATTGAAAGATGCCTTCCGGTCTTGAGAAGCGCAAAAATGCGTTCGATCGGGGTTCCGTTCTCCGCCCAATCTCTGCCTAGGTCGGTTATCTCGTAGCTCACGACGATCCTCCGGCTGTGGACGCGGAGGCAGCCCTTTGCCTGGAGCCAGCTGAACGCCTGGTTGCACTGCCCGGTTTTGTAGCCCAGCTCGGTTTCAAGACGTACCGCGGTGATATCTTCGTCCATTGACACGTGGCGCAGAAGCCTCACCTCAAGCGGATGAAGGTTCTTAACATCTATCATGAATTCCTCGCTAATACTTGATATTTTTAATCCTATTATAGTAATGAAAGATTATGTTTACAAGAGAGCGAGCGGCAACTGAAGCGCGCTGGAATGAGGTTTAATGTGCGGCGCCGCATTCATGGCTCCAATGTCAAAAAAAACCACCCGGTTAGGGGTGGATTCCTTGCAAAAAAACACAAGCAGAAAATTTACTTTTTCTTGTGCCTCATCATTCTGAGCTTTTTCTTCCTCTTGTGAGTGGCGATCTTATGTTTTTTTCTTTTTCTTCCACAAGGCACTGCAGTTTCTCCTTCAACCGCGCCGATACGACCAGGCGGAAATCGATGACATCGTCTTCCGAGGCCGGCACGGTGTTTTGTAATTACGGAATACAATTATTGCCATACCACGCAAAAAGTCAAGTGGGGCGACCTGAATTTTTGCGCCGCTCTCCCGGCTCAGGGTGCGGCTCTCAGAGCATTTTTTCCTTGATGTGGGAGAGCCTCTCCAACGCCTGGTACAGCGTCTCGTCGCGTTTGGCAAAATGCACACGGACGATGTTGTTCACATTCTCCCGGAAGAAAGACGTGCCCGGAACGCATGCCACCTTCACCTTGCGGCAGAGCTCCTCGCAGAACTCAACGTCGCTCTGTCCGCGCCTGAGATATGGAGAGATGTCTGCCAGGACGAAATATGCCCCCTCCGGATCTGTGAACGGGATGCCTATCTGACGGAGCCCGTCGGTGAAGATTTTCTTCATGTGGGCATAGTGTGCCTGAAATTCCACGTAGTACGAATCTGGCATCTCCAGTCCAGCCACTGCCGCTTCCATCAGTGGGGACGGCGCGCCCACAGTGTTGAAGTCGTGGTACTGCTTAATCCTGTCCATCAGATGTTTCGGCGCGATGGCATAGCCGAGTCTCCATCCTGTGATGGAGTATGTCTTGGAAAGTGAAGAGCACGAGACGGTTCTCTCCCACATGCCGGGGATGCTGTTCATGTATGTGTGGACGTTTCCATCGTAGATAATATGCTCGTATACCTCGTCCATTATCGCGTATACATCATATTTCACGCATAGGCTTGCGATGAAGCTGAGCTCCTCGTGGGTGAACACCTTGCCGGACGGATTGGACGGGTTGCATATCAGGATCGCTTTCACACCTGGCTGCTTCATGGCGTCTTCCAACACGTTCCGGTCAAAGCCGAAATCAGGCGGGGTGAGGGGAACGTAAACCGGCTCGCAGCTTGCGAGGATTGTCTGTGCGTGGTAGTTCTCGAAATACGGACTGAAAAGAACTATCTTGTCGCCCGGGTTCGTCAGGGCAAAAATCGTGTCAACCATCGCTTCTGTGGAGCCAATTGTGACGACAACCTCGGTCTCTGGATCGATCTCCCGATTCATGAAGCGTCCGCATTTTTTTGCAAGCGCGCGGCGGAAGTTCGGCGCACCCATCGTGATTGGGTACTGGTGCGGTCCCTTCGAGGATATCTGGGCAAGCCTGTCTGTGAGAGCCTTTGGAGGGTCAAAATCCGGAAAGCCCTGCGCGAGGTTAATCGCGTTCTCGGCTATGGCTATGCGCGTCATTCTGCGTATCACGCTGTCGGTGAAAAGCGCGTTCTTTCTGCTTAGTTCTTTCATTTTGTTTACCTCCAGTATCTTGTTTCTTTATTTGTTTTTGTGTTTCCGTTTGTCCTGTGTTTCCGCATTCAGCTGTCCAAATCGATTCCCAGGTCTTTCGTTCCGGCAGGGGTGATGCCCCGCTTTTTTAGAGCCGCTCTGATCTCTCCCGGAGTTTTGGCTTTCAGCACAATGTAAGCCTTGCCGGAATCCGCCGCGATAATCGAGTACATATATCCGATGTCCGCGTCGCTTACGGAGATTGCCTCCAGAATCTTGTTGAGTCCGCCCGCCACATTCGGCACCGAAACGCAGACCACGGGGTCTGTCTTGCAGAGGTAGCCCTCACGTTTGATGAGAGCTTCTGCCTCGTCGGTTTTGTCCACGATGATTCTTGCAATTCCGTAGTCTTCCGTTTCCGCGAGGTTCAACGCGAGAAGGTTTATGCTGTTGCCGGAGAGCAGGGTTGTGAGGGCGAATAGCGAGCCCGGCTTGTTCTCCAGAAAAACGGATATTTGCCTGATGTCCATGTTTACCTCCGAATTGCGCGCGACCTGCTGATACACGCACGGCGCACGGTTTCGTTTTCAGATTTTGTTCGCTTGGCCGCGGGATTGTGCGCGGGTTCCGCCGCTTCGTCCTGCGCTGTGGTGCTCGATAAGACGCTTCCTCTGCCGGAAAAGCACGAGGAGGCGGCTTATATTCAGAGTTTTCTCTTGTCTACCACGCGCACA
>CAMKPI010000174.1 GCA_946414625.1 uncultured Spirochaetaceae bacterium
GCTGATAGGGACAATGCCCTTCTTTGCGAGGGCTCCGGCTTTTGCGAAATAACTTGTGTAAATCTTCATACTACAGCACTTTTTGGATTTCCTTCATACACAGCGAGCCGATGTTGCGGATCATCCTGATGTCCCGCACCGTCAGCTGCCTGAGTTGTCCGAGGCTGTTGATTTCCACCCTTTCGAGGGCATGCACCGTGCGGTTGGAGAATCCGCAGTCCGTGATTTTCGTCTCGTCGGGAGGGAGAGCGGGAGCGGCCTCCTTTTCATCCCTTTTTGCCGAGAGGTCTTCGAGTTTGACCCTGATGCAGGTCAGCTCGTCTTTGATGCTTTTGAGAATTTCTTCCATAACTTAAATTTTGTGCAAAGATACAAATTTTTTTTGAAATGACCAAATTTTTTATGCAATTTTTTTTGATTTTTTTTCATCAATCAGTTGTCTCATAATCCGATGCGTTGAACCTTTCCGTAGGCGTGATTTCGATTACACAACCTCGCTTCGACGAAATGACAACGACCGCCTCATCAGCTACCTTATACTGCTTGAACAGCTTCCGCACGCAGTTTCCGCAGAACTTGAACGTGAACTCCATTCTGTTCGGGTTTCGTCTTGATACGTAATCGTGCTCTATCGCCGTGTATTCCGGCTTCACGTTGTCAAGAATACTGTTTCCGTGATATGGAACAAAGACGTGCGAAAGATAATCCCTGAACAACGGCGGAAGGCCGTCCCTGCCGATACCGAGAATCGTGGCGATCTCTGTGTATCTTAAGAACTCCATTGTCCTGAAACGCCATTTTCTCGGACTGCTGCCGCAGTCGCCCATGCACGAACCGGACGGTACAATACTTCCGAACCCGCCGTCTCCGTCTTTCACGAACGTATAGCGCGCCCTTGATGACTGCTCGTTTCCGAATCCAAGGAAAGCGTTCGGATGATCGATGTCGTGAATCGCAACCTTGTCTCCGGCGAACAGATATTTCAAAAGCTGTCCGCGCTTTTCGGCGAACATCTCCATCAACTCCCCGCGCTGCCTTTTGTATTCCTCATAGTCACCTTGCGGCTTGCCGCCCCACTTCGCGGCCTCATGCCGCTCGGCCACTCTCTTGTGTGCGAGGTACTTGAAATGCCTGTCCAGCTCGCTATGCGTCATAATACTCATAGACATTCCGATTTCCGGCACAAGGTCGCCCGTGACCGGCACGATGGAGTTGTCTTTTTCGGAATACAGCTCATCAATAAGAGCCTCCATTTTGTCAGCCCCGGTTTTGCTGAACACCTCATTGTCCGTCATATCAACGCGACAGTCACCGATAGCGGAGGTATTGTCACCGACAAGGCTTTTTGTCTGCGGATTCTCGTATATCCTGCTGATGGTGTAGCCGATGATGAAATACGCCATGTGGCTGAAATACTTGTCGAGCGGGAATAGCCACACCTCGTGTCCGTCAGCCGTTGTTATCGCATTGCTGCCGCTGCGCTTCTCAATGACCTTGTCGATGAGTATGTACGGCAGGAAATCAAGCGAACGCTCACGGTCTTCCGAGAACCGCCTTCCGCCTCCGCGAAGCCTGTCGATCTGGTCGGGGTTGCATAACTCCATTCTGTCGGTCAGCACGAACACGTTGCCGTTGATGGAGAATGTGATGACGAAATACGAAAGGTCTATCCTCCTCTCGATGAACAGCCCGAACGTCACGCCCCACATGTCACTTTCTCCCGTATTGGTTATAATGCCGGAAAGGCTGTCCGAGGCAACTATGCCGTCGGCTATCTTGAACTTGCTCGTGCGCGGTATCTCTCCACCCGTTCTGTATCGGTAGAGGTGGAAATATCTGCCGTCGATGCTCTTTTTGAGGTTGAGCAGATCATACGGAGTGAACTTCACCTCCACGTCCTTGAACATTCCGCTGTTGAGGAGTTCGGTACCAATACCCATGCGCCACGTCGTGAGCATGTCGTCGCAGGTGCCGATATGGTTGGCGACCTTGCACACCATGTCCGCATACTGCCGCATACTTTCAGGGTTGTAGTCGAAGCCGCGTTTGCGTACATAGTCGCGGAAAAACTCGTTCAGCTTGTATGCCGACGCGAAATACTCGCCTTCGATATATGCGCCAACGGCGGTGCGCAAAAGTGTCTGCGTCTCGTACTGCGAGAACGTACCTCTGAACGTGATGTTTCCGGTCCTCTCCATTTCCGCGAGTTTCGTGATGTCGAAGCCGCATTCTTCGGACACAAATTCCAGCATCCGCTCTATTTTTTCCTTCAAAGCCTCTTGCGTTTCCATTTTCAGACGTTTTATTTCCAGTTTTGGCAATTTATTTCTATTCATCGAATACAAGTGGCGGATTCGAGTCATACAATAGCCACTCAATCGTGTCTTTCACTCCTTCGTCGTACGAAGCGAACGAGTTTACGTTGCCGTCGTTGATATTTTTATACAGAGTATCAAGCATTTCGCTCACCTGCGCTTCTGTCACATTCTTGTTTAATTCAAGTCCCATAATCTTGCTTTTAGTTGTTGATTCTGTTCAGTTCTGTTCTTAATTCATGCAGCCTTTCGCCGATGGTTGCGACTTCGGCGAAACGACGCGCATAGGCTGCGTCTGACGTGCTTCTGTCAAGTTTGCGGTATGCGAGTTCAAGTCGGAACGATTCGGCTGAAATACGCGACCTGAGGCCGTCCGCTTGTGATTGTGGGGGGGGGCAATTCTTCATGTCTGTTCGGTTTTTGGTTTATTACAATTCTTTACAATTTATTCAAGGGTGGAGAGTTTCATTTATCCTTTGAGGTACAGCTTGAACAAATGCTTCGCGCACATTCTCGCATCTACCCAGCAGAAGTGGTGAATGTCTCCGAGGTCCTGCAACTCCTCTTTGTTCATCAGCGTGTACCGCGCACAACTGCTTCGGTTCGGACAATAGCCGTTGTCGATTTGGAAACTCGCCATCTGCATCTTTCCGGTCTGACCGTTGCAGTAGGCAAAGTCTGAACTCGGCTTTCGTTCGATGACTACAATCGGTTTTGGTCTTGGTGGTGGATAACTCATGTCTTTGTCGGTTCATTTTTCAGGCTCTTCCCATTCAATGCGCACCGTTGCAACGCAATTCAATAGAGCAAGAGGTGCAGTTGCAGCGTATTCGCTTGGATAAATATGAGT
>CAMKPI010000175.1 GCA_946414625.1 uncultured Spirochaetaceae bacterium
TATCCCGCACCCGCAGACAAAAAAGAAAAAACAGAAGCAGGAAGGAAGAAAAGCAAAAGAAACAATAGAGCGGAAACAGCCAGCGCAAGGACAAAGCAAGCCGAATATGTTGCCCTGAAATCCTTCGTTTTTCCATGCCCTAAAAGACTGCCGATAATAGCGTATGAGCCCGTCCCAATCACTGCAGAGAAAGCCAGCACGACCATCGCAAGGGGTGCCACAGCAGCCACCACCGCCAGATCCAACGTATCAAGAGTCCTGCCTATGAGAGCAATGGGCACGCCGACTGCGAGAAAAGCGGAAAACCTTAGGCACGCCCGGCTTGCAAGAACCCGCCCAAACGCGCCATCCATCACAGAAGAATCCATGCGCGCGAAGCCGAGCCCGCGCTTGTTCGCATCCTTATCTGCCATGCCGAACCTCCCCTCTTCCCCTGTGCGCGGAACCGAACCCGCACTTGTTCGCACCCTTGTCAGCCTTAGCGAACTTCCACTGTGCGTGGAACCGCCCCAGCGCCTGCTCGCACCCTTGTCAGCCTTGGCGAACTTCCACTGTGCGCGGAACCAAACCCGCACTTGTTCGCACCCTTGTCAGCCTTAGCGAACTTCCACTGCGAGCAAGGTCTCCGTCACTTCTCGGATATGGCACTCGCAAGTTCTGCCTCTGCGGATTCCCCCTCATAAGCGAACTCCACGCACATCATCGTGAGATCATCAAACTGCGGCGCATCTTTCACAAAGTCGGACACCGCATTGTTCACGGCGCCTAAAATGTCCCGAGCCCTGGCGTCCTGCGAAGCCCTGAGAGCAGTCAGGAGCCTGTCCATGCCAAAAAGCTCGTTTTTTGCGTTGGTTGCTTCCGGAACACCGTCCGTGTAAAGGAAAATCTTGGCGTGGGGCTTCAGATAGACCTCGTATTCGGTATATTTCGAGGACTCCATGGCTCCGACAACAAGACCGTGCTTGTCCTTCAGGATCTCGAAATCCCCGTCCGGCTGCCGGATTATGGGGAACTCGTGCCCCGCGTTGGCGGCAACGAGCCTGCCGGTATTCAAGTCCAGAACCCCGATCCAAACGGTGACGAACATCTCCTCTTTGTTCCCGGCGCAAATCTGCCTGTTCGCCCTCTCCAGCGTCTCCGCAGGGGAAAGACTCATCATTGCTTGGTTCTGAAGGAGGATTTTCACCGCCATCATGAAAAGCGACGCCGGAACGCCCTTGCCAGACACATCCGCCATTACAAGACCCAAATGATCGTGGTCTATCAGGAAGAAATCGTAGAAATCCCCTCCGACCTCTTTTGCGGGAGTCATGGAAGCGAACAGATCCAAGTCGTCCCTCTCCCGGAAAGGCGGAAAGATATGAGGCAGCATTGACTCCTGTATGCTCGCAGCCATGGACAGCTCGGACTCGATCCGGGCATTCTCCTTCTGCTCCTCCTCATATTTATTGGCAAGATAAGAACTTATCTTGTAAAACATGAACAAGGCAGAAGCCACCATCACAATGTTTATCAGCTCAATGTTTCTGAAAACCAGCTGCAGGACAATCGCCGCTACCGGGGATATTATGAAATTCCAAAACGCGGGGCGGATATACCTGTTGAACTTCTCCTTGTGACGGACTAGCAGCACCGTATCAAATATGAGCAAGACAAGATTCGGCAGATTCAGGATAAAGAACCACTCTGTCCGGTGATAATGGTTCAGGGCGTCGAAGTAATAGCAGAAGCCGGTGGCCTGGGAATGCCCGAGAAGGACGAGTTCGACAATCAGCGGTACGATGAGAATCTTTCCCCAAAAACCGCGGAGCCGCTCCGGCATCGCGATTGACAACGTAAGCAGAGCATAAAGATGCCCCAGCTCCACAAGGGTGGCGAGCTCCAAAAATATCGCAGTGTGGAGCGCAATCCTGACTCCGGATCCAGGCATAGAGTCCATGACCTGGCGCGCAAGATGGCACACGCTGTATACCGCAATCGTGGCAAAGAACACGCGGAAATACCGCCTCACGTCAGCCCGGATTTTGGTTCCGGCACGGAGAGCCGCAATCGCCACAAAGCAGATACCCACTCCGGCGGAAGAGAAAAAAATATTCACCATTTCCACTGGCGTTTCAACGAAGTTCATATCCCGTCCTGTTTTATATGATCCGACCTTTTGGATATCCCTGACTCAGAGGCAGAAGGAGACATCACTCTATGTCGAGAATCTCAGAAAAGCCTGTGGTGTCCAGCAGCTCCCGGTTGAAACTGTTCACATTCACTATCTTCATGCCGCCCCGTGTGGCCATCATTTTATGCGCTGAGAGAAGAATCCTGAGTCCCGCAGACGAGATATATTCCAGATTCTCAAGATCCATCACAAGTCGGGAAACCTTATCCTGCAGAGACTTCACCTCCGTGTCAAGCTGCGGGGATGTGGTGGTGTCAAGCCTGCCCGAGAGTTTCAGAGTGTACACGTCATCATTATTAGATTTGATTATTTCAAGCATTTTTTCCTCCGAACGTACTGAAGGCAAATCCGTCAGTGCCTAGAATATTTTACAATAAAATCCGCCATTTGCAACACCCAAAACTTTTCAGGACCATGCTCCGGAAAAAAGCAAAACCTATCCGCCTTACGCCCTCCGCGCAGAGGTATTATTCGCCGGGAATTGAAAGATTGCCACACAGAAAAACCAGGTTGCGCCCCCCGCGCTGAGGCATTATGCAAGAAACAAAGCATACGCAAAATCTGCCGCCGCTGCTCTCATGCTTCCAGGCATCTCTTGCGCACCCCACCGCGGCATATTGCGCTTCCGACCGAGCCTCATCATACGGACTCTTCACACGTCGCGGGTCTGCGAACCAACACCGCACGTGGCACGCCCCGAGGCACTGAAAAAAAAGCGTCCCGCCTTGTCTAAGAGCCCTCCGCGCGCCGCGGGTCTGCGAACCAAACACCGCCCGCATCGCACTGCGAGGCACTGAAAGAAAGCCTCCCGCCTTGTCTAAGAGCCCTCCGCACACCTCGGCTATCCACCGAAGGGAACAGAAAATCGTCCCGCCTTACTCTCTCCGCACATCGCGGGTCAGCAAACCAAACACCGCCCGCATCGCC
>CAMKPI010000176.1 GCA_946414625.1 uncultured Spirochaetaceae bacterium
ATCCTACCCACCGGGACGGGCAAAAGCCTCTGTTTTCTCCTCCCCGCATCGATCATCGGCGGCATCACTGTGATCATATATCCTCTTCTGGCCTTGATGAACGATCAGCTCTCCCGCATGAAAGCCTCGGGAACCCCCTGTGTTTGCCTCCGCGGCGGACAGACAAAAGATCAGAGAGACGCGGTCTTCACCGCGCTCGGCTGCAAAGACGAAAACACCAGCGCGGAGACTCGCGAGCAAGACACTAAAACAGCCAAGAGCCCGCAATGCGGCATATCCGCGCAAACAGAGCAGACTTCTTCCAAAGCCGGAGCCAAAATACTCATCACCAACCCCGAAACACTAAGACAGCCGAAGATCCTGAACAGACTGAAAACGCTCGACATCGAGCTTCTGGTAGTCGATGAAGCGCATGTTATCTCCCAATGGGGAGAGACTTTCCGCCCGGCTTACCTCGAGCTGAAAAACGCCGTCACCGCTCTCCGCCCCAGGCAACGTCTCGCCTTCACAGCCACAGCCAGCGAATCCACCGCCCAAAAGATCTCGGAAGTCCTCCTTCTGCGCGATACGCTTGTCGTCCGAGGAGACGCGGACCGCGAAAACATTATATACCGCGCATGGCCCGCATTCTCCAAGGAAGAAGGAGTCCTCCGTATCCTCCGTTTCTGCGAGCGTCCTGCAATAGTTTTCTGCAACACCCGGCTTGAAACCATGCTGCGCTGCGTCTCCGCACGCCGGAATATCCCAGGCGTTCCTGCAAGGTACTACCACGCGGGACTATCCAAGACAGAGCGCGAGACGCTGGAGAAGTGGTTCCTAGAATCCCGGGACGGAGTGCTTTTCGCAACCTGCGCCTACGGAATGGGCATAGACAAACCCGACATACGCACGGTGATTCATTCCTACATCCCGGCTGGTATCGAAGAATACCTGCAGGAATCAGGCAGAGCAGGCAGGGATCGCAAGACATCTAACGCTTATGTAATTACAACAAAAGAAGATACCGGAATAATTGCAGAAATTTTCAAGACCGCCTCATGCCGTAGGACTGCCCTTCTCGCCGCCCTCGGGCAGGAAAAGGAAGAATGCTCCGGTTGCGACATGTGCCTGGGAGAGGCCGTAAGCGCGCCTTACGGTGAGTGGCTTGCAAAAAAGATGATCCGCCGTCATCCGTTCAAATATACAGCCCTGAGTGCCACGCGTGTGCTCTCTGGCTGCACTTGTGGTCATTATCTTTGCGAGAGGGACAAGAAGAGCCCCTACTACGACACGCTGGACATGGACGAAGACTCGCTCTCAGATGCAATCTCCTCCATGAATTGGGGCGTCCTTCAACGGCGCGGCCACGAATACCTTTACAACAACAATAACAGGCTGCTCCGCGCCGCTGCATGTGTTCTGCGTCTGACTCACCTTTACAGGAGAACACCGATGAAGAAAACAGAATCGCAACCCCGGAGAGCTAAAAAGCAAAAGACGCCCGAAACGGCGCAAATCACCCGTCCGGTGCCGATGCCGGAAACCAGGCATGAATAGAAGCCACCTCAACAAAAAACCCAGGAGCCCAAAAAGCAAACCCCCCGAAACGGCGCAAATCGCCCGTCCGGAGCCGATGCCGGAAACCAAGAGTGAATAGAGGCGTATAATAAAATCCTCAACAAAAAAACCGGACAGCCTCGAATCGAAAACAACTCAAAGACCACCCGGTTTTTTTTGGAGAATACCATATCTTCAACCGGCAGCCAACCGGATTGGAAGTACGAAAAAGTACGAAAAGAGCAGTAAATCGCTTACTGCACAAAAGATATTACATCTCGACAACAGTCCCGGTCTTGCCGCTGATCGCGTCCAGAGCCTTGTGGAGAGACGTTATAATCGCCTTACGACCCTTCTTTGACCTGGCGAACATCACGGCTGCCTGAACCTTCGGCAGCATACTCCCGGGTGCGAACTGCCCTTGTGCAGAATACTTTTCCGCATCCTCCGGAGTAAGCCTGGAAAGCCATTGTACATCCGGCTTGTTGTAATTTATCGCAACCTTCTCCACCGCAGTGAGGATAATTAGCTCATCCGCATCCAACAGCTCCGCGAGCTTTTCGGACGCAAAATCCTTGTCGATTACCGCAGGGGTGCCATAGAGCGCGCCGTCTCGCCGAACCACAGGAATTCCACCGCCGCCGACCGTTACAACAACCTGACCCGCCGCAATAAGAGCCTCGACAGCATTCTTCTCTATCACATCAATAGGCTTCGGGGACGGCACAACCTGCCTGTAGCCGCGTCCTGCGTCCTCAACCATTGTATAGCCCTTCTCCCGCGAGATCTTCTCTGCAGTCTCCTTGTCGTAAAATGCGCCAACCGGCTTCGTCGGATGCTGAAAAGCCGAGTCGTTCTCATCCACCAGCACCTGTGTGACAACAGTCACCACCTCCTTGTGGATTGCGCGCGTTCTTAGCTCGTTACCGATGGCGTTCTGCAGATGGTAGCCGATGTAACCCTGGCTCATCGCCCCGCATTCGGGGAACGGCATATCGGCCTTTATTGCTCCTGCAGCCGCGGCAGTGGACATCCCGAGGTTGATCATCCCCACCTGCGGACCATTTCCATGAGCTATCACGACCTGGTTTCCTTCAGCAATAAGATCCACAATGGGTTTCGCAGTCTCGCGAACCAACTCCAGCTGCTCGCTGGCGGTGTTACCAAGAGCGTTCCCGCCCAAGGCTATCACAATCCTAGACATAATCGACTCCTCTTTATTTACATATGTTGTAATTGTTTACAGTAATCACTGTTTTTCAGTCCACGCGGAGAGCCTGGCTCCAGGCGGCGAAAGACTTGTCTCATTCCGCCGAAACCTCACTTTGGCGTCTTCACACAAACTCTGCATACAAACTCTGCATACAAACACAAATGTCAGACCCTCAGTCTATCCACAGCGTTGCAGGAATGACTCAGACATGCCTTCAGCGCCTGCAATTCATCTCTGAACCTAATCCTGTGAGCAAGGCGGAAGCCTATTTTGCCCCGTCACCGCCCGTGTGGCATCCACAGTATTCAGATTCGCACATCCGCCTGTCA
>CAMKPI010000177.1 GCA_946414625.1 uncultured Spirochaetaceae bacterium
CTAGTTTTGTCGTGTCAGATCGTCCGCAGGTTGTGCGCCTATGCTCACTTTCTTCCGCGGGCAAAGGAGCCGCCCTCTTGTAGCGCCGCGCTCCCGCCCTTTTTGACGTCTGTCCGTAGAGGCGTTAAATCTTGCGCACTTTCCACTGTTTTGCGTCCCGCAAACGCGAGTCCCGTCAGTTTGTAGGGGGCGCGCCCCTTGTAGGGCAGCGCCCGCTCGTTTCTTGCACGTGTGTCAGTGAACGCGAGTCCTGCAGTTCGTAGGGGCGCGCCCCCTGTAGGGCAGCGCCCGCTCGTTTCTTGCACGTGTGTCAGTGAACGCGAATCCTGCAGTTTGTAGGGGCGCGCCCTTTGTAGAGCCTGCTTTTTGTGACCCCGCGCCTCTTCGAACGCGAGTCACGCCCGTTTTGTCGCTAGTCTGTAGTGCCGCGCTCCCGCCCTATTGCCCTGCCGTCAGGTCTTCGGGTTGATTATCGCCGTAGTGGTGTAGTGGGTATAAAGGTTTATGTCATCCTCGTATATCCAGCACCCGTAGAGGTCTGTGTAAGATGTGGCAGATTCGTTGTAAAGATAAGTATTCCCGTTTGAATCAATAAAGATGACCGGAGTGTCCCGTGCGGCGACAATGCCGTCCCCGTAATAGTCAACAGTGAAAGGCCCCGAAGCGTGAGTGATGGACTCGAATGTTTTTGACCCGGGATATATTGTTGCTGTTCCGTCCCTGTACTCCTCTTCAACGGCCATGCTCGGCGCGTTTTTTAAGAGAGTGACCGTCACCGGCGCCGCCCATTTAACATATATTGTGGCAGATGGACCGGTGAATCCCCACATTCCGTCGAAAATGTATACTTCGCCGCCGTATACAACGTCTCCATTGACAGCGCTCCGGTCTGCGTTGAATACCTTGACGGTGAAATCCTTATCGAGATAATACCCCATGACGCGCTTACCGGCGGAGACAGGAATCTCTGCGTCCGAGAGGGAAAGCGTTGCCGCGCCGGAGTTGACTGTGAGCGTTTGGGTAGCCTCCCCTGTGAGAGTCTCGGTGCCGGAAGGATTGAAATCTACTGAGAGAGAGGACTCAAAGCCGTCGTTCAGGGTCCCGGTCGGCTTCCATCTTGCGTAGAGTGTGATGTCGCTTGCCGTTGTTATCCATTTGCCGCCGGCGGAGAAACCATCCGAGTCTTTCACAAGGGAGCCGTCCTTTGCAAAAACCTTCTGTTCAACAGCGTTCCTGTCGGTGTAGTAGCCCTGGAACTCGAAACCCACCATTGAGGGTGTCTTCACGCTGATGGAGTCGCCTGCGTAGACAAGCACCTTTGGCTGAGTCTGAACGATGCCGCTCTTGGAGGAAGCCCAGGTTGGACCTGTAAGATAAGAGTTTGTAGGAGAAAGAGTTACAATCACGCTTTCCTTAAGTGCTTCGCTTCCGCTCTTGTATCTTGCGTACAGCGTCGCCGCTCCCTCCGGAACCCACGTCCCGTTCTCGTCTGTATATTCCCCGAGGTTGCTTGAAAGAGTGCCGTCTCCGTATATCACCGCTGTCCCGCCTGCCTCGTCGGTGCTGTAGTAATCAATCGCATACTTGCCGGACGCGTGTGTAAAGGATTCAAAAGACTTGTGCCCAGGGTAGATTTCCGCGTAGCCGTTACTCTCGCCGCCGTTGCTTACGAGAGTTATCACACTTTTGTCCGCCCATTTTGCAAAAAGAGTTACCGCGTTGCTTCCGCTATACGCCCATTCCCCGTCTATGATGTAGTATTCATCGTCTGTTCCGTCCACTTTGACGTTGCCGGAGACTGCGGACATGTCGCCGTTGAAAAGGCGGGTGGTGAATTCCTTGTCGAGGTAGAACCCTGAAATCTTCCGTTCTCCGTTCTCGGGGATGTCTGCTTCAGTTATGTTGAGGTGGTCCCAGCCTACCGGCTGCTGTCTTGTGAAGATCTGGGTGGATGTATTATCACCGAGGAGTCCATTCTCGCTGTTGTTTGGATTGAAATCCACGTTGATGTCAGTTGAAACGTCAATGCTGAAATCCTTCAGCACCTTCCATCCGGCGTAGAGGGTGATGTCCCCGTCGAGATAGATCCAATCGTAATTTATTCCCGTGTAAGGAGACACGTCACGAAGAATCTCTCCGTTCTTGTCAAAAACCTTCTTCTCCTGAGCCTCTGGGTCTGCGTAGTATCCTCTGAAATCGAATCCGTCCGCGGTAGGGACGCTGACAGTGAGAGTGTCGCCCTTATATGCGATGATGCGCTTTTTTTGAATATTTGCGGTGCGCAGAAGCTTTTCGTTTATGCTCGCGCTCACGAAGGAATTGGTAGGCGAGAGGGTTATAACAATGCTGTCCACAAAGGATGCGTTTTCGTAGAGGACAAATACATCAGAGATTCTTTCCTTAGGTATTCTGAACTTTGCTTGCGTGTTTGGAGGGAACGAATCGCTTTTTATGTCTATGTTCCTGCATTCACCAAGGTTGACGGAATTGAGAAGGGTACATGCCTCAAAGACCTTGTTGCCTATGTTTACAAGGCACCCGTCGGCGGAGATGGATTTGAGAGTCCCGGATAGGTCGGAGAAGATTGCAGTGATGTTCGTAACAGATGTGAAAATAAGGCTTTCTATGCTTTTGCCGGAGAGCGCGTTCATTATTGCGCCGATGTTGGAATTGTCTACTGTGGTTCTGTCCAGCTTGCAGAGCCCGAATGAGAGACTTTTATCCAGCGACTTGGCCGCGGCCTGGTATGTGTAACCGATTGTCGCAACAGCCTCCGTCTCGGAATTGGACTCATCCGGGTTTGTTTTCGAGGAAGAGTCTCCGCAGGAAGACAGAGCAAACATGGAGACTCCCAAAACAAGAGAGAATAGAAGAATCCTTTTGAGCCGTTTCATTTTTTCCTCCGTGATCCTTGCAGCGTATCCGTTGCGGCGACCCGGTAAACTAGTATGAAGTGGTGCGTCCGTGCGTCGGCGAGTCTAGCACCGTTGTAACCTTCGGCGCGGTTCAGTGCTCGTTCGTGGCGTCCGTGCG
>CAMKPI010000178.1 GCA_946414625.1 uncultured Spirochaetaceae bacterium
CCGGAAGTCGCTGGAAGAACGACTATAGCCGGAACCCGTTGAAAGAGGGACTAAAACTCTCCGTAAAGAGCCATGGTGCGGACATTTGAAAACCCGGAGGCGACTAAAACACTGTATGCTGCAAACATCGTGCTCCCCGTTGTGAACACATCGTCCATAACAACAAGAGGCGTATCAAAATTCACAGATTGTTTCCCTGAAAGACCGGATACCTGCGCCTCCGCCCTGCGAGACCTCGCCCCAAGACAGCCATCTTTCCCGCGCGAGCCATCTTTCCCGCACGGGCGAAGCGGAGAGAGGTCCACCGCAAACTTGTCCCTGGAGAACTCAATCCTCTCCTTTTCGTTCATTTCCTTTGACTGGAGGCTTCCTGTGTAATTATTGACGAGGAGCCTTGCTACCGGGCATTTCAGATCTTTAGAGATCCTATCCATCTGATCCCATCCGCGTTTTTTAAGGCTTGCGTTGGAAGACGGCACAGGAAGGGCGACCTCCCCCGCTTCAATGCACTCAGAGAGCAAGTCTGCAAAAAAACGGGAGAACTCCTTTCGGCCGTCAAATTTGTATAGTTCCAAAAAGCTCCTTGCAAACGGATCCTTGTATGAGAGCATCAGCCTTGTTTTCATCCCGGGATGGCGGACACAGTTAGGACAGGAGTAAAGCCTGTCCACCAGAGGAAAGCCACAAACAGGACAGAAATCCAAAAAAGAATCCAGACGAGAGCGACGAATCCTCTCCATACATTCAGGACAGATCCTCCGCCTCACAGAGGTCAGCTCTCCGCAGTATATACACCGATTAATAAGTTTGATAGCCATGAATTTACGCCGGCGGCGAACGAAACCAAATCTAAAAATATCATTCCGCGCTGCGCTTGATCGCTACAAATAGCGAGTCTTGAAGCCGCCTCGCCATGCATGATTGCGGCAAAAAGAGCAAGTCTTGAGACCGCCTCCCATGCATGATCGCAGCGAATAAGCGAGTCACAAAGCCGCCCTAGCAGTGCATGTTCGCGACGAATAGAACGAGTCTTCAAGACGCCTTCCATGCATGATTGCGGCAAAAAGAGCGAGTCACAAAGCCCTCTATAACCCCCAGGAAAGAATCCAGAGGCCGCGGCCTCATTTCCGCCATTAAAGCAGGGACTTCAACTGCGCTACAAGAGAAAGCGCCTCCATCGGAGTGAGCTCGTTTGGATCTGTGTCTGCCAGCATTTCCTTTATTTTCAGAAGATTGGAAAGACTGTCTGCCGCAGGGATGGCGGCAAAACCACTTTCCGATGTAATATCATCAGCTTGATCGTCTCTTGAGGAGTTTTGTGAATCGTCCGTGTTCTCGAAGTCGGTAAAAAGGCTCCTCTGCTGCATGGAGTAGTCTTCTGCATGGCTTCTTTGAAAACTCGCCGCGTCTTTCAGCACCGAAGCCGGCATTCCTGCCATTCTCGCCACATGAAGACCGTAACTGGAATTTGCCCTCCCGTCCACAACGCGCCGCAGGAATTCAACCCGACCACCGTCCTCGCGGACAAGAAGAGTTTTCAGGCTGATCCCTGAGTTGTCCAGAAGCGTCAGTTCGTGGTAGTGCGTGGCAAAAAGCGTCTTGCAACCACACCTTATCAACGCCCGCATCACAGCATAAGCAATTGCCATACCATCCTGCGAGCTGGTTCCGCGACCTATCTCATCCACAATGACAAAACTGCGCGCCGTCGAGTTTCTGAGAATAAAAGAAGTCTCCTGCATTTCAATGAGAAACGTGCTCTCTCCGCGCGCAAGATTGTCAGTCGCGCCAACCCTGCAGAATATTTTATCCGTTACACCAATTTTCGCGTATTTTGCGGGAACAAAAGACCCGATATGCGAAAGAAGGATTATCAGAGCATTCTGCCGGAGATATGTGGATTTCCCTGCCATATTGGGGCCGGTGATGAGAAAGAACCTTTTTTCCATGTCGAGATCGTTTGCGGTGAAGCGGCCCATCCCAGTCTCGGCCTCAACCACGGGATGGCGGCCTTCCCGGATCTCCAACACGTCATCATCAGTTATGACGGGCATTGTCCAGTCCGACTCAATCGCCACTGTCGCAAACGAGGAATAAACGTCGATGAGCGCCATGAAACCAGAGATTGCCTTGAGCTCCCGGCTCATGTCGGAAACTTCGCCACAAAGAGCGTCGTACAGCTCTCTCTCGCGCTCCTCCGCCATCGTGGACGACGAGAGGATCTCTCTCTCGTATCGCTCCAGGGTGTCGGTGGTAAAGCGCTCGCCGTTCACAAGGGTCTGCTTGCGCATGAAATGGGAAGGCACCTTCTGAAGCTGTCCTTTTGAAACCTCCAGAAAATAGCCGAACACTTTGTTGCTGCCAAGCTTCAGGGTGGTGATCCCGGTTTTTTCCCTCTCGGATGCAAGGTAAGACTCAAGCATGGAGCCGGACCTTGCCCCGAGACTACGAATTCTATCCAACTCGGCGTCATAGCCGGACGCTATCACATCTCCCGGCTTGTAAAGCCCCAGGTATTCGCTGTCGATAGCCTTTGCCAAACGAGCTGCAAGGTCGAATACCTTTACAAGGGTCTCCTCTCCGATATCGGGCGGAAGAAGAGTCCTATATCTATCCGCATTTTCCGCAATCACAAGGGCAAAATTCGATATACTGGCACTGACAGAAGCAAGATCCCTTGGAGTTTCCCTTCGCATAAGAATTCTGGATATGAGCCTGTCCAAGTCGCTCGACGAAGAGAGGACGCCTCTCACCCGATTCAGCTCCGATGTATTATCTTTGAAAAAAGAAGCCCACGCCTGGCGCTCTTCGATAAGAACGCGATCTCCCAAAGGGAAAGACATCCATTCCTTCAGAAGCCTTGCACCGGACTGGGTCTTGCAACGGTTTACTGCGGAAAAAAGCGTAGCGGCGGACTTGCCGTCATACAGATTTTTGAACAATTCAAGATTCCGCCGGGTTGATTCGTCCATGGACAAATAAAGACGGCTCACCAAAACCTTGTA
>CAMKPI010000179.1 GCA_946414625.1 uncultured Spirochaetaceae bacterium
ACAGGCTTTGTGAGGAAATCAACGGCACCGTTCTGCATTGCGGTGACGGCATCCTCAATTGTTCCGTGACCGGTGAGGACAACAACCGGTATCGTTGGATATTTGGAATAGACCTTTTTCAAAAGCTCTTCGCCGGACATGACAGGCATTTTAAGGTCTGTTATCACCATGTCCACTTCACGGGAATCTATAAGATTCATAGCTTCCCTGCCGTTCTCAGCCTTCAGGGACGCGTAACCCTCCATTTCAACTGCATCGGAGAGTCCTTCGCGGATATTGACTTCATCGTCTACAATAAGGATAGTCTTTCTTGCCATCGTCGACCCCAAACACGGCTTCACAGCTCCGACTCGTTCCAGGCGCCGCATACGCCTGTCTCCTTTCTATGCTCTGCGCGTTCTTTTATAACCTCGGCGGCGATTGAGACAGCGATCTCTTCCGGCGTATCCGCACCCAAATCGAAACCAATCGGAGAATGAATTTCACTTATCCTCTTCTCGGATATCCCGTTCTCTCGAAGATGATTGAAAACAATCTCAACCTTGCGTCTGCTTCCGATGCACCCAATATACGCCGCGGGTGTTTTTGCTGCTTGAAGAAGAACATCCCTGTCGTGGATATGGCCGTGCGTCAGTATGATCACATAGTCGCATTCACCAATACTGACACACTTTGAAATATCTGAGTAATCAACAAGAATACGTTTTGCAGCCTTTGAGAGGCGATCCTCCGAAAGAAAATCACGTCTGCTGTCGAACACCCAAACATCGAATCCTACATGCTCCAAAAGAGGCACAACCTCACATCCGACATGTCCGGCGCCGAAAACAAGGGCTCTCTCCTTTCTTATTTCGGAAACAGAGGAACTGTAGTCCGGCACATATTCGAAACCCACAACAGCCTCGCCGCCGCATATCATGCCGAGTCCGGCCTCTCCATCCCGTCCTTCACCGAGGTTGAAGTGTTCAACCATGCCGCTCTTCGCGCCTGAGGCAGCTTCACTCCCCGAGTCAAACATTGCCAACGCTTTTTCCATGCATATCTTTTCAAGGGCCCCTCCACCAACACTTCCACTGATGGTACCATCCCTGAAGACGTGCATGAAAGATCCAGCCTTGCGAGGCGAAGATCCTTTGGTCTCGAGAAGAATACATTTTACCGCGTCCGTGCTTTGCATTGCATCTCCTTATTCTGTTGAATCACTGAAGACTATACCGGATTGCCCGTAGGATATTTTGAATAGTGCGGGCGTAGCGATCTCACTGGCGCGTTGAAATCGACCGGAGTTTCTCGATTATCGGGGGAAGCGTCCTGAGCACATAATCCACATCCTCCATTGTGTTGTACCTTCCCAAGGAGAATCGTATGGAACCATGCGCCAGCTCCACGTCCACCCCTGTTGCAAGAAGGACATAGGACGGCTCCAGCGAGCCTGTCGCGCAAGCCGAACCGGTGGAAACAGAAATCCCCGCCATGTCCAGAAGAAGGAGAATGCTCTCTCCTTCGACATTCCCGAACGATACGTCGAGAGTTCCGGGCAGCATGTGAGCCTCGCTTCCGTTTATCTTGATATTTGGGATGGTTTTTTCAATTCCGGAGCGCAACGCCTCGCGCATAGCCCAGAGCTTTTGAGCTTCCTCGGACACACTGTCCTTTGCAATGCGGGCTGCAACACCCAGTCCGTATATCGCTGCTGTGTTGTATGTTCCGGCACGGCGACCGGACTCCTGCTCTCCCCCGTGCACGAACGGATACATCGGTGCGCCCCTTTTCACAAAAAGCACTCCTACACCCTTTGGTCCGTAGAATTTATGTCCGCTGCACGAGAGGTAATCAAGATTCCACTTTTTGCAGGATATGTCGATTTTTCCGATCGCCTGAGTGGCGTCCGTGTGCATTAGCGCACCCGCTTCATGAGCGAGCCGGCTTATTTCCTCAATATCCTGTATTGTGCCGATCTCGTTATTACCGGTCATAACGGACACCAAAGCCACATCCGGACCCAGAAGAGCCTTGAGCGCGTCCATGTCAACACGCCCTTCGCCATCCACGGGTACCATGTCAACATGCAATCCCTCGGAACGCAGATACTTAGCGGTCTCCATAATGGATGGATGCTCTATTGTCGTTGTGATGATCCTCGTTTTTCGCGACCCGGTAGAGCTATTCCCTTCACCTTTGCGTATCAGGGCCTCAGCAATCCCGAAAACCGTGTTGTTCGCCTCCGATGCACCGCTTGTGAACATAACTTCGTCAGTCTCGCAGTCCAGCAATCGACTTACATTCGCGCGCGCTTCTTCAACCAGACGCTTTGCCTCGCGTCCGGGGCCATGCATGCTGCTGGCGTTGCCCCACGCCGACTTTTCAGCCTCGTAGACTGCCTCTATCACTTCATCCGCCATCCGAGTGGTGGCGTTGTTGTCCATATATACAAGTCTTGACATCCGGATTCTCCTGTCTACCGATGCGTCAATGCTATTTTCATCCACATGATGCAATACAAATTAAATATATCTAATATTTTTGTTCTCGACAAGATGCCGACTGTGATATGAGGATAATATGCCACCTGTGACAATATGTATCAACACGACGACTACGATATTTCACCGACTGCGAGAATATGGGCAACACTGTATTTGAGACAATACGCCGACTGCAACAATATGGGCGACGCAACGACAGTGACAACACGTCGACTTCGAGAATATGGAGCAATACGGAATTTGAGACAATTCAACGACTGCGAGAATCCGCAGAATACAAAAATATGGCAATATGTCGACTGAGGCAACACGCTAACTGCGAGAATATACCGCCGGCGAGAATATGGGCCAACACGGATACTGAGACGCAATACGAATACTCCGAAAACAGGGGCAACACGCCGACTTCGACAATCCGCAGACTGGTACAATCCGCCGACTCT
>CAMKPI010000180.1 GCA_946414625.1 uncultured Spirochaetaceae bacterium
CCTGTTCGCCTGGAATAATCAAAAAAAAGCCTTTCCCCTGCGAGCTTGCTTTCTCCGTATGCGGATCCCTTGTACCTGCCTTCGAGGGACGCCTGTATGCTGCTGGACAACATGACGGGACACCTGTTTCCGTTCTTCTCCAATGCTTCCAAAAGACGCGACGCAAAGCCGAAGTTTCCCCGCATGAATTCTTCTTCCGACTCAGGACGGTTCACACCCGCGAGATTGAAGACAAAATCCGCCTCCCTGCAGTACTCGTCAAGAAGCACAGGGTCGGTATCGATGTCATACTCAAAAATCGCGTCAACAACGAGGTCTCCATGGGAGCGGTTCCGCCCGTCAGCCACTGTTTTAAGGTTCTCTACAAGGTTTCGTCCGACGAATCCCTTCGAGCCAGTCACAAGAATCTTCATCGCATACCTCCTATAGCGAACCGAGGCCCGGCAATGCGGAAACAATTTTAGCAGACACTGATTAAAAACTAAACAAATACTGCTCATTTTTTCAAAAGATTGTCACTTTTTCAAAATGATGTGCTACAATAGGGCATTTAAGCACAGCACCTATCCAGCGGCAAAATGTGAACGGAGATGAGCGCATCCGGATATATTGGCGAGTAGCGTTCGGGCACAATACTAAACACGGCTTCCGGCGCTCGCAGAGGCGACACTACCCGGACACAGACGCCGGAGCGGCTCAGAATCAAGCCCGGCGTATTTACCGCAACCGACACGATTTGCAGACGAAAACGAAAAAAGCAAGAGGAGTCTATGTACAGGCACAAAGCAGGTCTTTTTGAACATACCCCACTTCCAGAAGCTTTCCGCCGCCTTGTCCTCCCCACCGCTCTGGGGCAACTCATGCTTGTAGTATACAACGTTGCGGATACGTTCTATATTGGTCTCACGAACAGCAACATAAACACGACATCCGTGACAATCTGCATGCCCGTGTTCATGATACTTACATCCATCTCAAACCTGTTCGGAATCGGAGCCAGCAGCACAATATCCCGCGCACTCGGAAAGATGAGCTACCAAAGGGCGCGCGACACCTCCGCCTTCGCGTTCTGGCTCTGTCTTGTCACATGTATTGCGTACTCGGCAGCGGTTCTCATCACTCTTGACCGTATCGTGAACTTCATCGGCGGTTCGCACCCGGAAGTACATGCAAAGGCGTCTGAATACATACTCATCACGGTTGTTATCGGCGGACTGTTTACATCGCTCGGATTCCTCGCCTCTCACATAATCAGAACCGAGGGAAACGCCGCTGTGGCAAGCGTCGGAGTGATAGGTTCGGGACTCCTGAACGTGATCCTCGACCCTCTTTTCATGTTCGTCATTCTTCCCGACGGGCAGGAAGTGCGTGGCGCGGCGATTGCAACAGGTCTCTCAAACTTCATCGGATTTGCGTACTTCGCGCTCTACTTCCTAAAAAAACGGAAGAATTCGGAAGTTCTTTCCATACATCTCAGCAAGTCCTGTTTTCGTAACAAAATTCCTTCCAGCGTGTTCGGGGCTGGGCTCCCAGCCGCCACAATGACGCTCTGCGAAAATGTGTCTTACGCATTCCTGGACAACCTCATGGCAGCCTACGGCACCGCTGCCCTTGCCGGAATCGGAGTGGCAAAAAAGGTCAACATGCTCTCCCACTCCGCGGTTCGGGGAATCAGCCAGGGGGCTTTGCCGCTCATCGGCTATAACTACTCCGCCGGTCGCCGGAAGGACACAAACAAGGCAGTCATACTCACTGCCACAACAACCCTCACCGTGTCTCTTACATGCGTTGCAATCAATTTCCTCTTTGCCCGGCAACTGGTGGACATCTTCATCAATGAAGGCACCAAGGCAACGGAATACGGCGCCAAATTTCTGATGATCTTGTCAATCGGAGCGCCTTTCTCAGCCATCGCATATACATTTATAAGCTTCTTTCAAGCAGTGGGACACGGAGTGCGCAGCCTCATTCTTGCCCTGCTCAGAAAGGGCATTCTGGACATTCCCCTGATGTTCCTCATGGGATCGCTTTGGCCCATGTACGGGCTTGTTCAGGCAACGCCTTCAGCGGACATCATCTGCTGCGCCGCCGCAGTGATTTGTTTCATCGTCTTCAGAAAAGCGCATCTTAAACACAACAAGGCCAGGAAGATATACAACGAAGAAACAGGAAAGGTCGAGATTTGGGACGCCGGCAAAGACCAGGGCTGCGAAGGCGAAGCAGAAAAAAGCGATAAACTTTGAAGCGTGACTCGCAGAGCGCGGACGAATTCGAAAGCACTTCATCCGCTCTGCCAATTCGCGAATGATAACATTTCCGGCACAAAAACGCGATCATGACCGAAGAAGGCCATGCGCCGCATCAATACTGGAGGAGATATGTTGAAACTAGGACTCAGAGCTCATGATTTGGTAAAAGGGGTTTCCGCAGAGACTCTCGCAAAGCGGGTGAACGACTACGCGGGCCCTCTTGGCAGACCGCTATGCCTTCATTTTGCGCCATATAAGGCTCTGTCCGACGTACCGAAGCCCCTCTCAGAGGAATGGGCGAGAGCCACGCACAAGACTTTGACTGACGCAGGCGTACAGATTGCTATCCTCGGCTGCTACATAAACCCCGCCCATCCGGATCCGGAGAAGATGGACTCGGAGCTCCGCGTGTTCGAGAACGGCATAGACATGGCGCCTCTTCTCGGAAGCCCGATTGTTGCGACTGAAACCGGCTCCAGGGACGAGCGCAACGTCCGCTGCGAAGAGACATGGACCGAAAAGAACTTCTCTGTCTTTCTGAAAAATGTCGAGCGGCTTCTGAAAAAAGCGGAAAAGACCGGGGTAAGGATGGCTCTGGAAGCCGTGGCGGACAAAAACACCATTGACAACGCACAGAGGATGCTCCGCGTGATGGAGACTTTCA
>CAMKPI010000181.1 GCA_946414625.1 uncultured Spirochaetaceae bacterium
AGAAGAGGAAAGGAGCTGGCAGATAGCCTCACAGCGGCTCTTCAGGATGGATTCGTCCATCTTGTCATCTTTGATGCGAATCTTGAACACCGAGAAAATCTCGCCGCCCTTGTTCTGGACAATGCCGCCACCCGACGTACCGCGCTCACTTGCCTTGTTCGACCACGACGTATCGCGCTCGCCTGTCTGGTTCTGCTCAGACGTCCCGCGTCTGGACGTCTTGCTGGATGCCGCCGCGTTGCGCACGCCTGTCTTGTTCGGCTCCGACGTGCCGCATCCTGATGCATGGCTTTCCACTGTACCACGAGCCCCGGACTCACAAAGCGGCGCGATCCCGGCTCCGCTTTTGTCCCCATCGACCGCGAGTCCTCCACCCAGGCTATAGATCCGCTCCACATCAGGCGGCAGCACCTCCAGATAAGGCACATAAGACTTCAAAAACGCGATAACTTTTTTCATTCCATCAGAGTTCATGCTCATACGTACCGCCTTGTCACCTTCCGGCACAATCCGCCCTTTCCTCACCTCTTCCCGGATTGCCGAAACAATACGCCGGGTATCTCCCGGTCCGTTTACTTACCTCCAGAGTCCCAAAACACCTAGTAATACGAACTGTAAAAACCCTTGAAAGTAAAACTGTTCGTCATCCAAAGATGCGGTCCGTCTACCTGCGCGGTCTTTCCATCCGAACACTCGCAGTAGAATGAGCCTGTCGGATAGTAATTGCCCATATCCCCGCTATATCTTCCATACTTGAAAACAAATCTCACATCATCTTTTATGTTGTCGAATCTGTTCGTTACATTCGCCACGTAGGTATATGCGTTTTTTAGCTTTATATTGCACCAAACGCTTCCTCCGGGAAAATCCTTGTAGTAATCGTTTGTACAGACCATCTGAGTATTCTTCTTGCCATCCAAAGGAATCTCGCTGAATTCGATTTTATAATCCCTAAGATAAACAGGACTCTCGGATGTATAGACCTTGTCCTCGCCATCGATAGTTATCGCATAACGCACAGTGCACTCCTTTGTCATGTCCGAAACACTCAAAAGGTACGCTCCGACGCCGCTGCAGCTGTATTTCTCCGTACGGCTCCACGTCCAGGAGACTTGATAGCGCATCCCTCTAGCTCCGTAGAACTCAAGCGTCTTGTACGCGCCGTCATCTGTTATCTCATGAGGCATGACTTTGTTTACTCCATAAAGATGCACCGGATATTTCGTATCGAAGGCAAGACTGTCAATGTTTTTCACCCGGATTCGGATTTTAGCCTTCCTCTCCCAGTGGGCGTAAAGAACTAATGTCTCGCCGCTTCTCCCAGGCGTCGCCACGGTTCCGGACAGAACAGGATCCCCGCCTTCGCGCGCGGTGTACCAGCCGCTGAAAACGTAGTTGTCGGCATCGAAGGAATCGAACGGGTGCGTGAAGGCTTCTCCGTAAGCGATGGTCCTACCCCCCGCCGCATTGGGCTGGCTCCCGGAATAATCGGCCGGGAGGTTGAGGTTGTAAGAGACAGTGAGGCTCTTTTTCTTCCAAAGCGCGCGCGCATCGGCATCCCCTTCTGCGTCAACGACCGAAGATTCTGAAAGGATCCTCCCCTCTCCGTTCTTCAGTTCCCATCCGAGGAACTCATATTCCGTCAGGACCGGCACAGGCAGCCCTTCATAAGGCATTCCATAAGTTATCCGCACGTTCCCAGAGAGGCGCGCAATTGCATCAGTATCACAGGCGAGGTACGCATCGGAGATTTCAGGCAGGTTGTAATCAAGAAAAAGAGTGAATGTCTCCGGCGTCCATATAGGCTTATACGACGCGTCTTCCGGCGGCATGTAGCCTGTATAAGACGGGGTCCACCCTGTCAGCTCATAACCCTTTCTCCTGACCAAAGGAACTTTTATGCTCGTATTCCAGTAATATACCCCGGGCTTGGTGCTTTCCTCGTCGTCTATTTCACACACACCCGAAGCAGACCATTCAGTCTCCGATGAAAGATTCCAGTCAAGCGTATAGCTCTTCCTATGGGCATATAGCCGCTGCCCGGCAGCCTTTCCAAGCCTCTCAATCGGAACCGGACGATCCGAAGCGGAGGAATGCGCAGCGTCGGAAACCTGGGTGCTCTCTCCCGAGGCCTCAATATCCCTCTCAGGGGTGAGATAAAGGGCGTCCTCCATTTTCAGCCCGTCCAGATATTCTGAAATGAAAATATTCCCGTGGTAGCCGTATGCCTTCAGTTCTTCATATGTGAAATAGTCGTAAGCAGGATACATAGCATCTTCAAGCACGGTGGGCAGAGTCAGGAAAACCTCGCCGCGCTCCCTGAAATCGCACAGATCTCCTTTTATGGACACCTCGCGCCCCGCTTCGACACGGGCGAGAACGGTATGCCCTATGCTCCGCTCCCTTTCGTAAGAGAGTCCATCGCTTTCCTCATATCTTTTCAAAACAGTGAGGATATATGTCCCCGCAGGCATTTCGAGAGCAAATGGCTCCTTCATCGCCGCGCTGATATCATAGAGGCTCTCATCCCCGGTCAAAACATTCTTAGACACCAGCGACAAGGTCGTCCCTGAGCTGGCGTTCATCTCTTCAAAAGAGAGACGCAGAATGCCCGTTCCGACGGGGTCTCGGGCGGCGAGCACCATCTCAATTCCCTTTCTTGCCACTTCCGGGCTCACTTCAACATCCTTTTGAGCCGAGTACAGGACATTGCCCGAAGCGTCCTTTGCGAATAGTGCAATACGCCAGGGCCCGCACGCAAGACGCAAGACTCCGCTCTCGAGCGGGACAGGCGTTTGCACACATCCCGGAACCTCCCGCGGATCTTCCGCACCAAAAAGCGGAATTGCGGAATATTCCAGCGAAAAAACCGGTTTTTCGTACTCAATGCTGATGGATTTA
>CAMKPI010000182.1 GCA_946414625.1 uncultured Spirochaetaceae bacterium
GGACAATCCAGCTGCCTTCGTAGATGTCGATTGCCGCACTGTATTCCGGCATGTCGGCGTCGTACAGGCGGTAGCAGGAGACGCCTTGTCTTTCCATCTCGCTTCCAAGCGACGATATGTTTTTGCGCAGCCTGTTCAGGACCATCTGCGTTCCGTTTGAGAGCGGAGCGGAAAGCCGCTCTTCCCGCCTTTTTTTTGCCCTCTCTTCCATGGCCGCCCGCTCGGCTCTGCTGAAAATGTAGTAGTGGGCGAGCTGGCATTCAAGACCGCCGTTCATCAGAAAATTGGTGCGGTTCGGCTTCATGTCTACATAGCCTAGAAGCTCTTTCTCTGCAGAGAGGATGCTAAGCGTCCATCCGGGGAACGCTTTTGTCGCAGTGCGACCGATTGTGCGGTAGAGATCCGTGATGTCGCCTCTGGAGAATTCAAGCCTGACTCCGTATGGCGGATCCGTGACAATGTGGGCGCGTACACCCGAGGAGCTGTCTGTGCCGGTCTTTGCCGAGGCGTCGGAGCCAGGGGCGAGGGTTTTGCCCGGTTCGTCGCTGAGGGTCGCGATCCCGTCGCCGAGGGGCGCCTTCTCTCCGCGCTCTCCGTCTTCAAGGCCTTCCCCGTGCGGCTTCGCTGCGCCCCCGTCCGCTCCGGCGGAGGGCTCAATTCCGTCTGTCAGCCGGAGGGCGTCCTCTTCCGTGACGGAGCCGAAATCCTTCACGTCGAACTCAATCAGGTGCGACATTCCCGCTTTTTCAGCGTTTCGGCGCGCCATCTCCACCGCTTCCGGGTCGATGTCCCAGCCTGTGAATTTCATATTTGTGTCGGTGATCTCGGCTTCCGCCTTGTCGAAAACATCCTGCCACACCTCTTCGTCGTGGATGGGTAGATTGAAGAAAGCAAACCGTCCGGTGTTGACAAGTCCCGGCGGAGTATGAGTTGCCATCAGCGCGGCCTCTATGAGAATTGTGCCGCTGCCGCAGAACGGATCGAGAAGCACGGTTCGCCTCCCTTCCGAATAGTCCTTGTACCAGGGGCTTCGCATGAGAACTGTTGCGGCAAGATACTCGCCCATTGCCACATCCTTGTACTCCGCGCGGTAGCCCCGGCGGAAAATCGCCCTGCCTGCAAAATCAACGAACCAGCTGACAAGGTCTCCGCGTACATGCAGATGAAAGCATACATCGGGCGTTTCTCTGTCCACGTTCGGTCGCTCCCCGTCGAAGTTCTCTCTGCACCGCTCCACAATGGCGTCTTTCAGCCTCAGTGCAGCGAAGTGACTGTTTACAATCCAGCGGCAGTCGGAGATTGTCTCGGTAACGGCGAACGTTTTTTCCGGGCTCACCCAGTCCTCCCAAGGCATGGCGAGGCTCCGTTCATAGAGGTCGTCAGTACTTTCCACACCGTCCTCTCGCGCGAGAAGCATGAGAAGCCGCGTGGCGAGGTGGGTGTGCAGGGCAAAGTTGTATCCCACAGCCAAAGAGCCCTCAAACTCAATTCCGCTGCGCGTCACACGTATGTCCCTGCCGCCAGAGCGGATGATCTCTTTCTCCACCAGGTCGTTCTGATTCGCAGATGCGCTTGCAAAAAATATCATGTCGTCCTCCGCTGTGTTGACCTTTTTCATCAGTCCGGATAGGTTTATTTTTTCTTCTACCAAGGAGCGCGGTCCTTGTGCCCGGGGAACCACCCCTCATTCTCTGCCGAAAAGGCTTGAGACTTCCTCTCTGGTAAACGAGTACTTGCTTCCGCAATTCAGGCACTCCAGCTTAAGGGGGAACGGCCCCGTTTCCATGATGTCGTTCTTCTCAGAGTCTGGAAGTCCCTTCAGTAGCTCGGCATATTTTTCCCGCGAACACGGGCAATAGAACATGACGGAGCTCGAGGAGATGTGTTTCGGATGGAAGGGCGCAAAGCCCGACATTATGTATTCCCGTATATTCCCTTTGTCCCTCAGGTATTCGCCGAGCGATGGCAGAGCCTCACAGGCGGCTTCCAAAACCCCGAGGGTCTCGTCGTCGCATCCCGGCATTGCCTGGAGCATGAAGCCTCCTGCGGAGAGAAGCATGCCGCCGCGGTCGAAGTTCACAGAGATGCTGAGCGTGGTGGGAATCTGCTCGCTCTCCGCATAGTACAAGGCAATGTCTTTGGCAAGGTTCCCGTACTGCATCATAACCTGGCCCGTGAACGGGGTTCTGGAGCCCTCGATAATCCGCGTCACGCTGATGAATCCCGGCCCGTACAGTTCGTTCAGATCCCAGCCGTCCAGCGGTTTTTTCAGTTCTATCGGGACGCTTTTCAGATAGCCCCGGACAAATCCCGGCGCGTAGGATTCGGTGTAGATGCCTCCGATGGGCCCTCCGCATTCAACGGAGAGCTGGATCCTGTCGCGCTCTTTTCCGTTTGACGCCATGAGAAGCGTTGCGACATATGCGCCGCCCAGAACGTATGTTTCCACAGGTCCCAGCCTGTGGTATTCCCGCATTTTTCCGACGAGATATGTTCCGTTGACCGCGCATACGCGGACCTTGCCGTCGCAAAGAAGGAAAGTCTCCATGCTGTCGGCTGGCATGGTTTTTATTCTGTCAAGAAATGCTTTGTTTGAGATGTCGGTTTGCAGCATATATCTGGATTTTAAGGTGCAATGCCGAAATTATCAACTCTTGCGATACCCCTGGGGTATCTCCGGGGGGTGCTGCATATCCACGCCTTGAAATATATGTTGTTATTTGTTTCGGGCTTTTTCCGAATGTGCTTCGCGCCGGCCGGTGTTATAGATTGTGTTGCGGTCTTGCCATAACAGCGGCGTCCCGCTCACTGGACGCCGT
>CAMKPI010000183.1 GCA_946414625.1 uncultured Spirochaetaceae bacterium
GTAAAAAGCCTTCAGGAAGAAGCATGACACGGGAAATTCCTGGATTTAAAAAAAATAGTTCGTCAGAGGAGACTCTCGTTCGTTTTCCGGAACAAGATACGCGAAACTGTGAATCTTCTCTTCCGGTGTCAACTGACAGCCGGATGTTGCTTTGGGACCGTTTTGCTCGTGACTGCAAGGTCAATAATGTCTCAGATAACAGCCTCGCAACATATAAAAATGCGTACAAAGTATTTTTTAATTATATGTACAACAATAAAATAGAGAACCCGACTGCTGACACGATTGTCTCTTTTCGCGAGTGGCTGAAAAAAGATCATAAAAGCAATACTGTTCAGCTTTATATCAGCTCTCTACGACTATTTTTTAACTGGACATCAAGAAATGGATTATATCCGAACATCGCCGATGGGGTAAAAGGTGCCCGAATCGACCGCATGCCAAAAAAAGATTACTTCCCGGCGGAAAGGGTTCAGGAACTGCTCAATTCAATCGGCACGCTTGGCTGCAGTGTCACAGACTATAGGGACTATACCATGATTGTTTTGATGGTTGTTTGTGGTTTGCGCGACACCGAGGTGAGAAATCTTGATTGGGGGGACTTGTCCCTGAAAGGGGACAGCTGGGTGCTCTATGTGAAAGGAAAGGGAAGGGAAGAGAAAAACGAGTTTGTCGTTGTGCCAGACAGAGTGAAAAACATGTTGTTCGATTACAAAGCATCGCTGGAGAGCGGAATAGGGGATGGCGACCCGATATTTACATCGCTGTCAAAACACAACGAGGGTGGGCGCCTTACCACACGGAGTATATCAAGAATCTGCAAAACACGTTTCAGAGATGCCGGTTTTGATTCCTCCCGTCTCACAGCCCATAGTCTCCGCCATACCTCCATCACTCTGGCACTGAAAAATGGAGTTGCGCTGGAGGAAGTTCAGCAGCACGCCAGGCACAAGAACATCTCAACCACACTGATATATGATCATGCGCTGAAGGCCGAAGAAAACAGGAGTTCCACCGCGGCGAGCGATGCAATTTTTGGAAAGTGACATTGAGACGCTTTTTTGAGCTCAATTATCTAATTTTACGATGCTGCAAGAAGGTGCTTGCTGTCTTGGAAATTCTACGTTCTATCCAAAGAACAATTTTGTACTCTACTCATTGAGGTCCTGAAATCCTGTCTTATAATCATCTTGAGTACCGCTGGAGACCTATTGTAATTTAAAGATTTACATTGTTCGACTTACAATCCTCCGGAGTTCCGCTGGAAGCATAATGTAATTTAAAGATTTAAATGCCCGACTTATAATCCTCCTGATTATCACTGGAATCTTAAGTTTTCTAGTTTTATAATTTCCGACTTATAATTATGCGCTGGAAGCATATTGTAATCGAAATATTAGCAATGTCCGATAATGTATATTTATGGACATTGAAAACATATTTCCGCGTAAATCATTATGGACAATGAAGAATAATCATATAATCCGCGTAATCGTTATAAAATGCGGAGAAAAAAGCTAAAATTACAGCGAGATCTTTAACAGCGCCTTGTTGATGTATTATTTTCGTTGTCTTGCTTTTCGGTTTTTTCCATCATCAGGAATTCCGTGCTGTTTCACAGGAAGATCTGTGTCATCGGGATATGGTTCGATGACAAAGTCTTCGTCTGAGGAATCGGTATCATCTATGTTATTCCGAGCCTGAAAAATGCCTCGGGAGCTACGCATATTTTTTCCTGAATGGGTCCATTCATTTGTCAAACGGTTTTTTTTCGTCGGAAGGTGCTGCATCAAGCGGATTTTTATATTGAAGTTGTCGGAAAAGAAACGCACCGCGTCCTCGTAGCCTTTGTCCTTGGCTATAATGCAGAAACTGTCCTCCCCTTTTGTATCTTTGCCTGCGAGCCAGCCCAGGAAGCAAAGGAGCTGCTTGTCGAGTGCTTCTTTTCTATCCTTATCTTTGTGAATTTTGTAAAACCTGAGATTAGCGTTGTTGAATCGCTCAAGAATATCCATGTCGATAACAGGCTTGTTTCTTGAGTAAAAAATATGAAGGATCGAATCGTCGGGAAACCTCTCGATCAGGTCAAGCTCTGCCGTAAATACATTCTCAAAATCTATCAGATAATGCTTCAAAACAATTCCCTTCCAACTGTACGGAAAATCCATACTATGTAGATTATTTTTATCATACAGTAAAACATTGGTAAACAGAATTGATTCCAGAAACCCCACGCGCGGTGTATCTACGCTTGAAAATATGAAAAGATTGTGCTATGATCACATAAGGTTGTAGGCGCCGGGAGATTGAGACTGGGGCTGTCACTCTAGTGGCTTTCGCGTGCGCATTCGGCATGCGCAGTTCTAAGAGTCGAGGGAGCAAATGCTGTGACTGGTGGTAGGTCACATGGCATGCGGCAAACGCAGTTCTAAGAGCTCCTTATGACAATCAGCCGGCCAACAACAGGGAACAATGTTTTCGTGAAATGTGACTCAGATTTCCGGGCAGGCGGCGGCCTGTTCGTTTCTTTATTATCGGTTCCTGGAGGGGTATTATGGATGCTAAAAGAGTTAAGTCTTTGATAAACAAAGAGTTATGGAATGTTACTGACATCAATAGAATCGGACGCTCCGACTTGGAAAGCGCTCAGAAAGTCCTTGAGAAATTGAAAACTATCGAGGAGCGCGCCAATTTCAAGTCTCTTTGTCTTGACGAGCTTCCAGAGTCGAAGACCTCCCCTGCTCCCGTGATTCCGCTATTTCTCCTCTC
>CAMKPI010000184.1 GCA_946414625.1 uncultured Spirochaetaceae bacterium
TCGAGTAATAACAAGACCAAAAGAGTTGAACCCAGAATTGAAGACAGCGTGGTGGTCCATATAGCACCTCGAAGCGGCAGCATGAGGGACAGCACTGCAAACGCCGCGCCGCTGCTTGAAACACCGAGCGCATAGGAATCTGCCATCTGGTTTCTGAACACGCATTGAAAAGCAAGGCCTGAGAGAGCAAGCACACCTCCTGTGCAGAAGGCGCAAATGTATCTTGGAATGCGCATGTTGAGGACGATGTATCGCTCGACACTGGAAATGTTCTTCCAGTCAATGCTGACGGTGCCTGAGTAAACACTCGCAAAGAAAAGGACAAGAAGAATCAGTGCCATCACAAGGCTCGATGCGACATCTTTTCTCATGATTTTTCAGTTCCGTAGGCGAAGCTGTGGAGAAGACATACCGCGCAAAGACACGAGATGCCGGGCCTTTCAATGATGTCGGGGTCAAGCTCTATGATTTTTCCGGAGAGGACCGTGTAAGGCTTTTGGTTTTCCAGAGTGCGGCGGATAATTTCCCCGGTCATTCCATTAGGGATGAAAATGCAATCCGGATTCGATGAAACAAGTGCTTCGGAGCTGATTGTCCAGTATTTTCCATTTGCGGCGTTCGTAAGCCCTGCCGACTCAATGAGATCGCTGATGTATGTGTCTCTTGTCGCTGCATAAAGAAGCCCGTTGGACGCAATACCTATTATGTAGACGGCGCTCTTCTTGTCTTTTATTTCAGAAGACTTCTTCCGGAGTTCGTCAATTCTGGATTTCAGCGCTTCTGCAAGAGCTTCTGCTTCAGTTGCCTTGCCAAACGCGTTGCCGATGTTTCGTATGACGGTATATACATCGGAGAGAGTTTCGATGTCTCCAGTCTGAAAGACGCTGACGCCGGCTCTTTCCAACGCGACGAGAGCGGCTTCGGATGTCAGAGAAGAGGAGATCACCATGTCCGGTTTCAAAGAAATGATTTTCTCGATGTCGGGATTCACCGGACTTCCCACATTGAGAGCTCGAGAGAAAAGCGCGGCAGAGTGTCCCGGGATAAATTCAGCGGAAGAGTATTTGTCTTTGGTGTTTGAGGCAATTTCTGCGGAAGCGGCTTTGTCAGCGCTTCCGTTCGATTCGGTTCTGGAAAGGGCTTCTATCGCGCCTGATGGTTCGCATGTCAGTCCGTTTCTCTGTATATCCGAACCATACTGTCCGCAGGGCACACGAATCAGAGGTTCGCATGTCAGTCCGATTCTTTGTATATCCGAACATTCCTCGCAGACGGCCGCAAGATTTTTTTCGGCTCCGAGTGCAATAGCGATCTCTGTTATATTCGGCGCAAGAGATACTATTCTCAGTGTTTGATTGTTTAAATCCGAAGCCTTGAATCCGGTGTTCGTGTCTGATTGAGATGCCTCCGAATGGCTCACAAAAGACATCTCGGAACGAGCTCCGGCAAGACGCGAGTATTGTTCCGAGTTCGGAATTCTGTATGCGTGAATATGTGATACAGCGAGGATGATGACAGCGATGAAAGCGGCGTGTCTTCTCATACTTGTCCGTTTCATAATGAAATGGTAGATGCGTTTCAGCCTTGATGTCAAGCAATGGAAAACTGTAAAATCTGATACATGAGTAGATTCACAATTTACACCGACGGCGGTTGCCACGGAAATCCGGGACCTGGAGGGTGGGCGTTCGTGATCCTGGACGAAAGAGGCGGTCTTGTCGATAAAGCCTCTGGCGCAGAGGAGCATACAACGAACAACAGAATGGAGCTGACGGCAGTGACAGAGGCCATTCGATCTGCGATCTCTCTCTCTGAACACGACGACGCGAATAATCCGGGCGATTTCATGCTTCTTTCTGACGACGCTCATGAAACGGAGCGAGCGGAGCGGAATTCTTTCTCTCTGTATACCGACAGTCAGTATGTTAAAAATGGTATCACGGTTTGGATCCACAGTTGGAAGAAAAAGGGCTGGAAGACATCCTCAAAAGACCCCGTAAAGAACAGGGAATATTGGGAAGCCTTGGATATACTTAGCAGGAAAATCGATATCGACTGGAAATGGGTGAAGGGTCACGCCGGAAACGAATACAACGAGCTTTGCGATTCTCTTGTTCAAAAAGCTATCTCCAGCGTGGAGCGTTGAAGTTTTTAGGAGGAGCGCATTCATGAAGAAAGCGAGTCTTGCAGAGCTGTTCCTCTCTTTTGCAAAAATCGGCTTGTTTACGTTCGGAGGCGGCTATGCGATGCTGCCCATGCTGGAACGTGAGTGCGTGGTTCGCCACGGATGGGCAAGCCAGGAAGACATGCTCAACTACTATGCAATAGGTCAGTGCACACCTGGGATCATTGCGGTGAATACAGCAAGCTTCATCGGTTTCAAGGTGCGGGGGACGCTCGGAGCGGTTGTCGCGACGCTTGGAGTTGTGTTCCCGTCTTTTGTCATCATCTCGCTCCTCGCATACGCCCTTGATGCCTTGAAAGACAACATGTATTTCATCAAGGCTGTGCAGGGAATACGGGTTGCGGTCTGCGCGCTGATTGCAAATTCAATTCTCAGGATGTCGAAAAACAATATAAAGACTTGTACTGCGTTTTTGCTTGCGGTCTTGGCGTTTGCTTTGATAACATTCGCGGGTTTCTCTCCTGTGGCAGTCGTGTTCATTGCTGCCGGAATCGGCATAGTGAGCCATTTCATAGCCGGCGGTAAGATTCCAGGAGGGGAGGGCGACGGGAAATGATGTACCTAAGACTTTTCATAG
>CAMKPI010000185.1 GCA_946414625.1 uncultured Spirochaetaceae bacterium
AATCATCCTGCGAACGGATGCGGCATTCTCCCCGAGAGACATGATCGATGCAAATGTCAGACGTTTTCCCATGGCAAAGGATAGCGCGTCGGAAAGGACCTTTCCCGGCAGGAGGAACCTGAAATCAAGCCCTGCAAAACGAACAAGAGCCTGCCATATTCTTCCCCTCCCCCTCGAAATGAAATACAGCAGCACTGGATCTATCCCGAAAGATTCCAGCGAGTACGAAATCTTCTCGCTGAAATGCACGAGGCGGGCTGTCTTTGCTGCGTCGTTGCCGAAAAGAGCGCCGGAAGAACCGGAAAAAAGCCGTTTACGCGCCACGGACAATCTCCCGTCCCCAACGGGTTTACCGTTCGAAATAGAGATTCGTGCCGCGGAGGATGAAAAGGCCAAATATACCGGAAAGCTGTTCCCCAGAGCAGCGTTAAGAGCCTCGGCAAAATCTCCCCTATAATCGACTGGTCCGCACTCAAGACCGTGGATTGAATATGCGAAGGCGGAGCCGCCGAACTTTCTGGAAAGCGCGGCAACTCCCCGGCGAGCCTCGTCCAAAAGAGGCTTCCTGTCTATATCCACTGTGCCTTTAACCAACTCGTCCAAAAAAGAGATAACATCGCCGACTCTCCTGAAGTCAAATCCCTTCAAGTGCCTGTAGATTCCCTGAACTGTGCCACAATCGGAGGAAAAACCCGTTTGCGACGCTCCTAGGAAGCCAATCAAGAGACCTGTTGACACCGGATCGAGCCCCTCTTCCACGCAGAATGAGTAAAGACTCAGGACCTTTGCAGGATCGAAAATTCCTATGTTTGCACCGAGCATCAACCGGCTTTCATACGGAACGGCTGATGAGAGACGGGATATTCCGAAATCCGAATCCCGCAAATGCATCATCCGGGGATCTGTCCTCTGCGTGAAATTCCTCACCGGAACCGCGGAGAAATGCATGACATCGGAGAGGATCATCTCGTCCGGATTACCATAGATATGCTTCCAGAGCTTTCTAAAAGGCATCTTTCCGCTGTTGTATTCGGTGCCTCTTCGCATGGAGGACGCATTCGCGCCTGCTCTACGCGCCGCTGGGAGAGTCTTCTCCCCGGAAAAAACAGGTTTCTCCGTCCTGCACGGAAGAATTACAGCCCTGAGGTTCTTTTCAGAAAAGACAAAGCCTATTCCGGCGCGCCCCACAGGACGACCCCTATATACGAGGTTTGAAAAAAGGATCTTTTTGTCAGCTGCGGGCCCTGTTGTCAGCGCATCGGGAAATGTCTGACAAACGGCTTCTGTTCCAGAGCCTACCAACCTCTCAGCATCTAAAAAAACAGCCTCATCCAAGCCTGTTTCTCCCGAGATGTCGTTTATAGGAGACTCTCCGCCCGATTCTAAGGTTTTCCAGTCTATTACGGAGAGCTTATCTGCCCTTCCGATTATGATAATTGCTGTATACGGACGGATATCAATCTCCGCGTCAAAGGCGGAATTTTCCAGAAAGCCCGTCACCGGACTTCTGAAGACAACGGAACACAGGTTTGAATATGGCATCCCGCTCTGTGAGAGGGCAGACGGGACGAGGACCACAGGGTTTTCCGTCTCCCTGCAGGACGGGTCGTCCACGGAATAGCCGGCAAAATCAGCCCACAGCCTGAACCCAAGGCCCACGCCGCCGTAATACTTTTCCATATACGCCTGGGGAATGTCGACCAGATAGCTGGATTTGGCGCCCAGATCAACAACAATGGCAGCGGCGGGCTTCACACCCGGAATCACCGATTTCAGCACCGAGTCAGCATACCTCACGCCCTTCAGCAACGCTTCCCTATCCATCGAAAGAGACACTCCCGCAAACAATTATACACAAATACGCCAAATACACAATTGTGTAAGCCTTTCGCCCCTGCCCGCAGTCCACTACAACAAATACACGTCCTATACCGACAGAGTAAATCCTTCTATGCGCTCCTTTTGCCCTTTTTCGCAGCCCACTGTAATAAATACACGTCCTATACCAACAGAATAAAACCTTCTATGCGACCCTTTCGCCCCTGCCCGCATCCCAACGTCAGCGAACTCGTCTCCTGTAGCGGACAGACAAAAATCTTCAGAGACAGAAGCCGAAACAGATTACAGACAAACTTCTATCGTGCTGCCAAGAAATATACAAAATAATACTTTTTTACCAAAAACAATGCGTTTTCCGAAAATAAAAACCTGACTTTAGAGGGTAATGATTCCATGAACAAAGACGCACGCGACAATCCGGAATATAATTCCTTGCAAAAAAAAAACAAATCACAAGGCAAGAAAATTGTACAAATACGCACGGTGTACAAGGCGATGAGAAAGAAGACTCTCCCGCCACCTCCCTGTGCGAAGAAATTAAGAGGTAGCCCGGCGGCAATGGCGAAAAAGACAAGTCGTGACCTGGCGGAAGTATCAGATCGCGCTTTTAATAAATCTATACGACAACGCAAGATATGCGTGGCTCGGCTTTGTGTATTACTTTGCTTAGCCACTATCCTAGTCTCGTGCACCCACGATGTGCCGACGCGGATCGTAACCGTGGAGATACCCGCGCATCCATGGGAGATTCACAGCGGAAAAAGCCTTTGGTACACTCTGAAGTGGACAGACGGAGCAAATATCCGTTCAATGAATGTTGACAGAGAGACGCGCAAGGTCCTGATAGAAGCTCCCGTTTCTGAGACTGTCTACATCGTTGCGTTTCCAGCCGGCGATGCGGAACCGTTCGGAGGAGCCGTCAT
>CAMKPI010000186.1 GCA_946414625.1 uncultured Spirochaetaceae bacterium
GCAACGTTGTAATCGTAAAATCCGGGATGGGAAAGGTTCTCGCCGCATCCGTTGCCACGGCACTTCTGATGAAATACAACATATCCTCGGTCATGTTCACGGGAATAGCCGGAGGAGTCGGAGACGAGACAAAAGTGCTCGACATTGTTGTGGGTGAATCGCTTGTTCAGAGCGACTACGGTATCATGTCTAAAGACGGCTTCCAGTGGAGCACGAGGTACAGCACGGACGGCGCAAGATACAAAAGCGACAAGAAGCTGGTTGAGATCGTATATGAAGCTGCCGTGGAAGTGTCCGGCAAGAGCGGCGTATTCAAGGGACTTATCGCTTCCGGAGACCAGTTCGTGGCGTCTGAAGAGTATGTGGTTTTTCTCCGCAGAGAGTTCGGAGCCCTTGCCTGCGAGATGGAAGGCGCTGCCCTTGCATCCGTCTGTTCGCTGTTCAAAATCCCTTTTGTCGTACTGAGAACCATGTCTGACAAAGCGGATGGCAAAGCGCACGAATCCTTTGCCGCCCTCATTGACAAAGCGGCCGACAAATCGTGCAGCATAATCCTGAAAGCACTCGACAAGTTAAAGCGCATTCATTAAGGACACAAAATGATCTATGTGGTACGACACGGGGAAACCGAATGGAACGCCTTAAACAAGGTTTTGGGACGCACGGACGTTCCCCTGAACGAGAGGGGGCTGGAGCAAGCCAAAAAAGTAGCGGAATATCTGCAAAAGATGGCACTCTCAGGGACGGTTTTTGTTCGGATTCTCGCTTCACCGCTCAAACGGACGCACGAGACTGCGCACATCATTAGCGAAACCATCGGTGTCCCGGTGACAGCAGAAAAAGCCCTTATAGAAATGAATTTCGGTATCTGGGAAGGAGAAGACAGACGCAGTGCCGCTTATCAGGCGGCAAAGCGAGATTTCTTCTCCAGGTACCCGGGCGGTGAATCGTTCCTGGATGTGGCGGCAAGAGTATATCCGCTTCTCCACGCGCTTGCAAAAGAGCCGGGAAACACTGTTCTCGTCACTCACAATGGAATCTGCCGGATCATAGCAAGCTTTTTCAAAAACCTTGGAAACGAGGAAGCAATCAACTTTGCACAGGGAAACTGTGAAGTAAAAAAATACGATTTCGCGTCTATTCCAGAGGCTTCCTCCTGAGCTCGATTTAAAATTTAGATTATAAAGCTCAGATGATTTAGACAAGAAGCCGCGTTTTGAGACCTGGTCGGCAATCAACGTGCTGAATCAAAATGCCGCAAAGGCTTATCATCAAACCGCGCTGGCATATTCAACTCTGAAACTTTTTGAGTCGACGCAGTTCCTCTTATGCCCTCTGATGCCATCTGACGCCTAAGCCAGCCCGGGATGCCTTCTTCAGCCCGCCGCATGGGCTAATCAGAAATCTTTCCTTCCCTTACACGCTGGATCTCGTCGCGCAGAACCGCAGCCTTTTCGAACTCGAGGTTCCTGGCGCATTCAGTCATTTCCTTTTCCAGCTCTTTGATATAATTCTTCTTACCGGAAGGATCAAGCAGGTTGTGCGACGAGCGCCGAATTCTGATATCATCCTCCGCGTCCGCCTGCCTATACTCCTCCTCTCGCTCCAGAATAGTCTCGATTGCCTTGGAGATCGTTTTGGGGGTGATTCCATGCTCTTTATTATACTTGATTTGGACTGCGCGGCGGTGCTCTGTCTCCCCGATAGCCTGCGACATTGCCTCGGTGATACGGTCAGCGTACATGATAACCCTTCCCTCCGCATTCCTCGCAGCCCTGCCTGCCGTCTGTATCAGACTTGTTGCACTGCGGAGAAATCCTATCTTGTCAGCATCCAGGATCGCCACCAGCGCGACTTCAGGCAAATCGAGCCCCTCACGAAGCAGGTTAATACCCACCAGAACGTTGAAATCCCCCTTTCTAAGCGATGTCAGGATCTCCACCCGCTCTATCGTTTCAACTTCCGAGTGCAGATACCGAACCTTGACCCCGCGGTTCGCGAAGAAATCCGTGATATCCTCCGCCATTCGCTTTGTAAGAGTGGTGACAAGGACACGCTCTCCCTTATCACTGCACATACGGATCTCGCCGTAAAGATCCTCAATCTGTCCCTCTGTCGGACGGACGGTTATCTCCGGATCCAAGAGACCCGTTGGTCGGATCAGCTGCTCCACAATGCGGGCAGAGAGCTTCTGCTCGACAGGTCCTGGGGTTGCCGACACGAAAATCCTCTGTCCTGCCACCTGGTCAAACTCTTCGTATTTCAGCGGACGGTTGTCCAATGCGGACGGCAAACGAAAACCATAATTCACAAGGTTCAGCTTGCGACTATGGTCTCCCTCATACATCGCGCCTATCTGCGGCAAAGTGACATGAGACTCGTCTATAAAAGTGATGAAATCCGGCTGGAAATAATCCAACAGCACAGCCGGTCGCTCCCCTGGGGCTCGATTTGAAAGCGGACGAGAATAGTTCTCAATACCTGAACAGTATCCCAATTCGGACAGCATCTCAAGATCGTACTCGGTACGTGTCTTGATGCGCTCAGCCTCAAGAGGCCTGCCCGTTGTCATGAAAAGCTGATATTGATCCTCCATCTCCGCTCGGATTCTATCAAGAGCCGCCAGAACAGCCTCGCGCGGCATAACGAACTGTTTTGCGGGATACAACGTGAACGAAGCTTCGCTGGACTGCACGACTCCTGTGAGCGGCTCGAAAAGCTCAATCCTCTCGATTTCATCCCAATCCAAACTAATCCG
>CAMKPI010000187.1 GCA_946414625.1 uncultured Spirochaetaceae bacterium
GAGGCAACCCCATCGAAAGCCTTTTCGCCGAGCCCCAGATTCGCGTATTCGGTTCTCAGCGCGTTCAGAATCTTGTCTTTCATTATTTCAAAGATTTGGTTAAACAAAAAGGCCGTCCGACGAGAGGTAAAACCACTCGCTTGACGGCCTGTATGGTTCTCAAGCGGAACTCTATTTAGCCTTGCGCGCGCTCATCGGCGCTTATGTCCTGCAACTCTATGTTGCTTACCCGCTTACACTGCGGGCATCGGATGGAAAGCCGCAGATTGCCTCGCAGCTCGTCCACACGAACCGGGATGGTCTTGCCGCATAGCGGGCAACGTACCTGTACTCCGTTTTCGCTCCGTTTCATCTTCTGCGTCGTTTCTATCTGCGACAAACATAACGATTTTGTAGAAACAAAAGGCAACAATTATTTCCTTTTGTTTCCAGTTTTGTGGCATCTTTGTAAGCGATGTCAAGCGTAAGACCAGAGCTGTCCGACTTTGATAAGGACTTCTACCGCGCCGGGGAAATCCTTAACGGCACGCCGTGTCTTGTGTACTCCGCAGAGTTCATCAAGAAACTGAGACAGGACAATCTCGACAAGATGGCACGCGGTGTGCGGCGGCTCTATGATCTCGTCCCGCAGGAGGGTTTTCAGGAGAATGTTCTGATGAGTACGGCTGACGTGACGATCATCGGAGGAAAGCGTGGCGGTGGCAAGTCGTTCATTGCGCTCTACCAGATGCTCACCTACGCTCAGACCACCGATGTCAAGATGTACGCCTTCCGAAAGTATAAGGATGACGTTGAGAACACCATCTGGCAGGCGTCAAAAGATGTATTCACGGGGCTTGCAACACCTACGAAATCCAACTATACATGGACTTTCAAAAGCGGCGCCCTCGTCACGATGACGCACATTGCAGACGCGAAGGAGGTGAAGAACCGCTTCCGCGGCGCCGAATCCGTCTGTATCGACATTGAAGAGCTACCGGAGCACACAACGGAGAACCTTGATGTCCTGCGCGACCTTGCAGCCGCCTGCCGAAGCACCTCCGGGTTGAAGCCGAAGCTGATGGCCACCTGCAACCCGGTCGATGAAGGACACCCGCTCTACACACTTCTTTCGTGGTACATTGATCCCGACACGCACAAGGTGATCCACGAGCGCAGCGGTGTAATCCGCTACCTGTTCTACTACGGAAAAGGATCGGACGAGTTCGTGCTTGGCGCAACCCCGGAGGAGGTGTACGAAGACCCGCGCTGCCGCGAAGCTCTGGATGCGACGATGGAAAAGACCGGGCAGTCCTATAAAAATCTTATCACGTCGTTCACATTCATCGAAGGAGACTACTCCGAAAACAAGATTCTGCAAGTGACCGACAAGACCTACCTGTCAAAACTCGCCCTCGGCGGTGCCGCCAACCTCGTGCGTGACACGGAAGGGCTGTGGACGCGGATCGAGGACGGGGAAAGCCAACTCACGCATGCGGATATGGATAGGCTGTTCAACAATGCGGAGCGACGCGACGGAACCATGCGCGCCTCGTGCGACGTGGCCCTCACCGGGGACTTCCTCGTAATATGGGCCTTTGACGGACACCATATCTGCGACCTTGAGATCCGGCGCGGAGGCATATCCGACGACGTAATCCCATTCATCGAGGGATTCCTTGCGAAGAACGGAGTCCGAAAGGAGAACTTCACCTACGACAGTAACGGCCTCGGAATGTGGCTCAAGGAATCAGCCGCTTTCAAGAACCAGGCTGTGGAGTTCAACAACAAAAGCGCAGCGTCAGACCCGCGCCTGTGGAACAACCTGAAAAGCGAGTGCGCTGAGAAATTCGTCCGGGCGCTGAAAGCTGGTGAGTTCTCCATTGAGACTGAAATCCTCAAGCGAAAGATCCGCGACAAACGGGGGCACTTCTATACAATAGAAGAACGGCTTCGCGAGGAGCGACGAGCAATCCGGCGTAAGGAGTCCAACGTTGGTCGATATGAGATCATAGCGAAAACAGACATGAAAAAAATCATTCACCATTCACCGGACTTCATCGAGGGACTGATGATGGTCATGCACCTGTTCGATAGGCGAACGGAGATGATACGCCGGGGATTCAACCTGTTAAACTAAACCGAAAAATAATATGTTCACACCAACTGTTTCCAATATGACGCCGGACATGGTGATGCGAAAAGTGCCGTTCACGAGGATAGCTCCATCCGAAACCCTTTCGCCTTTCGATACCGGCTACGCCGTCACAAAAGTGCCTTCGTATCAAGAGGGACATCTCAGCTATTACTGCCTCACACAGGCGGACTTCCTGCGCGAGTTCGACCAGAACGCGCACAAGATCATGTCGGAGGCATACTACCCAAATCCGATAACCTATGATGAGGTAAAGAAGAAGTATTACGCGCGGAAGCTGGCCCGCGTGACGGTGAACCTCCCGGAGATATTCGCCAACCAGCGCACCTCGATGCTCGTCGGCAGCGACACCGACATCAAGCTCATCAGCGGCGGCTCGTCCCAGAAGATGCAGGACAGGCTTTCGTCGTTCATGGAGGGCTGGGCCTACCGGGACATGGAGGTTGCCAAGTACGAGCTTATCTACAACAACGCTATTGTCGGAGATGCTGCGATAGCCTGCTACCTTGAAAACGGCAGGTTCGGATGGCGCAAGCTGTCATACGCCTACGGCGACGTGCTATATCCGCACTACGACTTCTATGGACGCCTCGCGGTGTTCGGACGCAAGTATAGCGTGGAAGA
>CAMKPI010000188.1 GCA_946414625.1 uncultured Spirochaetaceae bacterium
GCGGTGCTAAAGATGCGTTCACTTCAGGGGCGGCAGGCGGAAAGGAAGAATCCGAGGCGAACGAGAAGAGACATATCCTTGTGATCAGGCTTTTTGTTGCGGTTTTTATAGTGATTTCCGCTGTCCTTGCGATAATCCAATACAAGCGCAACATCACGTTCATCGCCCAGTTGATGGGCTTGTCCTGGGGAGCGCTTGCGGGTAGTTTTCTTGCTCCTTTCCTTTACAGTCTTTACTGGCGAGGCACGACAAAGGCTTCCTGCTACGTGTGTTTTATTTGGGGGAGCGGAATCATGCTCCTCAATACTTTCTGTAAAGATCTGTTCCCTGCGATCCTGAAGAGCCCGATCAACTGCGGAGCGGCGGCGATGCTGGGCGGGCTCATTGTGGTGCCGTTGGTGAGTTTTGTCACAAAGAAGCCAGACCCGGACTTCCTGGAAGATGTGTTCTCTTCATACGAGGCAAAGGTTCTTGTTCCTGCGCGCGAGGCGCTTACAAGGGATGGGGAATAGTTCGAGAAATCGAACGAACGACCGCCGGAGTTTCGTTCTTTCCCGTTTTGCGTTCAGGCGGACTCCGGAAGGCTTTGACAGGAGTGTGCTTTGCGGTGCGAGGCGAAAGCGGCACGGGGCACAGAGGTTGATAGCCTTGAACAATTCCTGATTTTTTTATTAAATGAAAGCGCTTGAGGTCAATAGACCTCAAGGTTTACTGCGGACGTGGTGGAATTGGCAGACACGCTAGACTTAGGATCTAGTGCCTCGGCATGCGGGTTCAAGTCCCGCCGTCCGCATGAAAAAAGGGTGCTTTTGCACCCTTTTTTCATGCGGACGGATAGGGACTTGAAAAGAGCGGCGGCGGAGGACGGACGGAGCCGCAAAAACGCCGTGGGAAAGGCGTTTTTAGCGAGGCGGTTTTGCCGGACTACCGGGAGGCAAAACCAAGTCCCGCTGTCTGGAAGAGGGCGCGAAGCACCTCCTTTGCGACGTGACAGGACCTTGGGTATTGCGCCTTGCGCTGCCAGAGCGCACGCAGCGAGGCACCATCTCGCGCACTCCGCGTGTCGCTCTCCAACGTGCGTGGATTGTCGGGATAACCTCGCAGCGAGGCGTCATCTTGCGCGCTCTGCGTGTTGCTTTCCAGAGTGCGTGGATTTTGTTATAATCCCTGAACCGGGAGCTTTCTCCGCGCTCCGCGTTTTTTAGTTTTGAATGGAGGAAACGACGTATTGCAAACTCAGCTAATGGCACCTCCGCTCCCCGGGTTTTTCCGCTGGCTTCCGCGTGGAGCAACAAGCGGTTGAAGTTCAGTGTGCATCCGCGCTCCGCGTGTTTTCCGCTGGCTTCCGCGTGTGGACTGTGTAAGGCATGTGGGAGGCCGCTCAAGGCGCAAAGTCGTGTCTTATGTCAGCGCCCGAAGTCCTCGATGTTTCCATATTTTCTTTTTTCTATTATACTCATCGGATAAGCCGCAATAGACTCAGCGGGCGCGGTATCAGTCTCTGTTTCACAGCGCGGCAAGGACGACACCATGACATACAACTTATCAGACGTGAAATTTATAAAGCCTGAAGCCGATCTCCGGGTGTCCGGTATCTATTTGCAAAAAGGCATTGACCTGCCGGTTCAGCTGGAGGACGGCAAATCTGCAGCCGATATAGACCTGGCGGCAATCACCGGCGGGTTGGTGAAGGTCCTTGTATACAGACCGAATGATGAGAACAGTGCCTACTATAAATCAATACTTCTGAAAATAAAGCCGAACATAGCCGACGAGTTTCGCGCTGCGTGTAAAGCCAAGACGGACGGTGGGGACCTTCAGTTCGCCGAATTTCTGGCGCTTCTTGTGAAGGCGGTTTCCGGGGAGCCGGCGGACTACATAACACTAGCCTCACTCTATGCAAAGATGACGGTCGACTCCGGGAGCAAAGGGGCCCAGGCAAAGGCGGATATCTATGACGATCGCCTTAAAGCCACTCTGGACGAATGCGCAGAGCGATTTCCCGCGTATGCTGAAGTCTACAGGGAACTGTCTGCATTTCATCTCCGCCACGGGGACCTCGAGAACGCCCGGGATGCACTTGATAAGTTTGCAGCCCTCACAGGAAACGCAAAGGAGCGAGAAGCGGCTCGGAAGGAGTTGTCCCGTTATACAAAAATCCTCGATGGTAACAACCAGATTCTTTATGCCTACGACAAGATGATGATGGGCGACACGGAAACGGCTGTTTCCGAATGCAGAAAGCATATTTCTGAAAACGGTCCCACGTGGGAGGCTCTTTTTATAATCGGTTGGGCTCGCCGTACGGAGAGAGACTACAAAGGTGCCATGAAAGATCTTCTGGAAAGTCTCTCGCTCGATTCTGGAAATGCCCCCGTTTATAACGAGCTGTCGATTTGTGCAAGGGAGACCGGCGAGCGGGAGCTCTCGAAAACATATCTCGATATCGCGCGTGATTTGGACCCGGAGAATATAGTATACCCGATAAATCTTGCCTTTCTGCACATCGAGGACGGCGAGTTCGATGCAGCGAGAGAGCTCATTGAGAAGGCCCGAAACCTTGACGCGGAAGATCCCGGGCTCATCGCTATCATCAAGGATTACGAATCGCGCACAGGCGAGACAATTTCCGGAACAGAGGTTGTCTCCGAAGAGGTCTATTCGGGCGAGGAGTTCGAGCGTCTGCGGGAAAAGGAAAGCAAGGAGCATCACCACCACAGGGAAGTATAG
>CAMKPI010000189.1 GCA_946414625.1 uncultured Spirochaetaceae bacterium
TTTTGCGCCGTAATACACCAGCCCCAGCATGGTGACATCGTCGGAAGGATCTGCTCCGTCCGCATGGGCTGTGACCGCATGCCGCACCGCTGTCAGGATTTCCTCCGCCGATCTTCCCTCCGGCTGCTCCGAAAGCGTTTGTTGCAGCTGCTCCTTCGTGAACTGATCCCTCTTTTGGTTCATAGCCTCGGTCACGCCGTCGGTGTAAAGGAAAAGCATATCGCCAGGGACGGGCGTCAGCCGCTCCGCCCGGAATTCCATTCCCGGCACCACGCCGAGCATCGGGCTTTTCGCTATCGGCAAAAAGGAAAAGCCGCCATTTTTGCGAACCAGCGGCGGGTTGTGTCCCGCGTTCACATAGTTGAATTCCCCGGTCCTGACATCCAGCACGCCTGTGAATACCGTCACAAAGAGATCCTCGTCATTGGACTCCGCGAGGCGGTCGTTCGTCCGCGCCACGATCTCCGGCAGCCGCTCCCCCGAGCCGAACATCAGGGCAGATTCCTTCAGAAGCGTTTTCGCCGCCACCATGAAGAGCGCCGCGGGCATCCCTTTGTCCGAGACATCCGCCACCGTGACCATCAGATGATGCGCATCAAGGAAATAAAAATCGTAGAAGTCGCCGCCGACCTCCTTGGCCGGCTCCATCGACGCGAAAAGTCCGAACCCGCTCTGCACAGGGAAGCTCCGCGGCAGGATACCCGCCTGAATGTGCGCCGCCATCGAAAGTTCCGTCTCAATGCGCTCTTTCTCCGCCGTTGTTTTCGCGAGATTTTCGATATACGATTTCAGCTCATCGGTCATTTGGTTGAAGCTGTCGGCGAGCGTCTCGATCTCGTCGCCCGACTTGACATCGATCTTCCTGTCAAGATTGCCGCCCGAAATCTCGCGCACCCCCGCCGTCAGCGCGAGGATAGGACGGACAAAGCGATCCGATACCTTGCGGCTGGCGAAGAAGAGCACCCCCAGAAGCGCCAACAACAGCGCCGCTGTCCGCAAAAGATTGTCCATGAAAGCCGCTTGCAGCGTATCGGTAAAATCCGCAGCCTGCGAAAGCAGTGTTTCCTTGGCGGTTCGCGCCGGCTGCACCACCACGTCACGCTCGATCAGCGTGCCGAAACTCCAGCCGACATCAGAAATCGGCGCATAGGCGAGATAGTATTCCTTGTCGCCGAGCGTCACCAGCGCCACATTGGACATTCCCTGCGTCATGCGCTCCGCTTCCAGCGCGAAGTCCGTCTCCCCGTACTGCCGAAAATCCTTCGGCGTCTCCGAAGCGGCCAGCACTCCCTCTTTTTCCGAGGAAAGAGCAATCTCGCCTTTCTGATTCAGTATGAAATTGATGCCCGTGTCCCCGATGGTGTTCTTCGCAATATCCCGATACAGCGAAACAACGTTGTGGGAAATCCCGGCCATGCCCGCAAAGCCCTTTTCATCGTAATAGGGAGCGACACAGGAAACGACGGGATAGCCCTCCACACCAATGTACACGTCCGTGAAAGCAGACTTGCCGCTGGCCCTGACCTCCTGATACCAGGGGCGCGTTCTCGGATCGAAGGAAGGCTCGTACCATTCCTCGAAAAACTCCACGAACTCCGCCCCCGCCGATGTGATATCCGCGCTGATGAAATACCCTCGCTCCGAGACATAAAAACAGGTCATTTCGTGACCGTCGTCATAGCATTCCGCCCAAAGCGCCAGATTGTCCGCTGCGTTGGCGGCAATCCGAGCCTCCGGCATGACACTCTCGATGCCGCCATTGTATCGGATTTCGGGGACGAAAAAGAGGTACGGCTCCTTGGAGCGAATGGGTGTCTCGCCGCCAATCGGCAAATCGCGGGGCAGGTATTCGTCCTTATGCGTCAGGATCCGCGTCATCGTCTTGGCGAGAATTTCCGTATCTTCCCTGAGACGCTCCAAATCCGTGCCGATGCCCCGCGCCTTTTCTCCCACGAACAGGGCAAGACGCTTCTTCGCCGCCTCATCGGCAATGTTCCGCAAAGGCGGCGGACTCCCCCATCTCCCTGCTGTTTTCCACGGTGCGCCGTTCCACATCATACATGCCGAAGAGGGAAACAGCTTCAAAAAGGATGAAGCACAAAAGCCCCGTCAAGAGAACCAACCGAAACAATCTCCGCTCTATGCTCATCCCCATCATCCTCCATCATCTGATTTCTGCCTTGATTCTGCTGCGTCCTTCCACGAAAAAAGTCCCCGTCTTGCGCAACAGGCGGGGAGCTTTCAGGTTTCGTCCCGGTAACAGCGTCAAATCATCTCAATGCTGGATGCGCCGCCCGGACGGATCGTCAACGAGTAGATGCGGAAGAGGTCAAGGCAGATCCAATAGTCCTCGCCGCCCTTCTCATAGACCACTTTGACATCCCAGTACTGAACGTTGTCCCTCGGGTCAAAGTCGAGAAAAATTTCCTGCCCGGGACGCAGCACTTTCCTTCCCAGCTCATCCTGATAAATCCACTCGGACGAGGATGTCGGACTGAGGTAAATCTCCCGGATGGTCTGCCCCGTCCCGTTGACCAGCGTGAAATCCTGGCTGCCCGCCAGTGCCGTGCCGGAAACCGCAAAGGCCATGACCATCGCGAACAGCAAAACAGCAAGTGCGTGAAGTTTTTTCATTGGTGATTCCTCCTCATACATACCCACATTTAACCTTCTCATATTAGAATTCGCCTTTTTTTTCATAACTCCTGCT
>CAMKPI010000190.1 GCA_946414625.1 uncultured Spirochaetaceae bacterium
CTCGTGTGGACCGTGGTGAACGGTTTTTCGCGCGGAGGTTCTTCGGAGGTCCTGCGGACGTGGAGTCGGACCCTCTCCTGAACCGTCGGAGACTCTTCAGCGGTGCCTGGCGGATGGTTTTCGTGGGAAGCGTTTGCGCGCGGATCCCTAACTTAGCCATAACTTAATAATTTTTGCATAAAATATCATAATGCAGAAGGAGTATACAATGGGTGCATTTCATGCTTATGACATCAGGGGTGTTTACAACAAGGATTTTGACAAGAACACCGCTTACAAAGTTGGGTTTTTTATCCCGCGTCTTTTGCCTTGCAAGTTTGTTGTCGTAGGGCGTGACGTCAGGAAATCCAGCGATGAGATTTTCGAGTATCTCGCGAAGGGAATCACGGACGCAGGGGTGGATGTCTGGGACATAGGTCTTGCCACAACGCCGCTTGTCTATTTCTCGACCGTTTTTTTCAAGGCAGACGCGTCGGTTCAGATCACAGCGAGCCACAACCCGCCTGAGTATAACGGAATGAAAATTTCCCGTACAAAGGCAATTCCCGTGGGCGGAGACAGCGGCCTGAAGGATTTGGAGAAGTTGGTAGAGGAGAACGAAGTAGTCCCCGTGTCCGCGGATCGCAAGGGCAAGATTATCAAGAAGGAGATCTACGACGAGTATGTGGCTTTCCAGAAACGCTTCCTGCCGGACTTGTCCGACATGAACATTTCGATTGACTGCTCGAACGGCATGTCAAGCCTGTTTGTCCATAGGATTTTCGGTGATGGCAAGAACATACATTACATCAACGACACGCTTGACGGGAACTTCCCGAACCATGAGCCGAATCCGTTGGAGGAGAAGAACTGCGCCCAGATCAAGGCGGCAGTCCTAGAGAACAAGTCCGACTGCGGAATCATCTACGACGGCGATGCCGACCGTGTGATTTTCATCGACAGCAAGGGGCGCTTCATGCAGCCCGACTTCACCACGTCCGTTATCGGAGACTACTATCTGGAGAAGGAGAAGGGGTCGATTTACGTTGATGTTCGCACAAGCCGCTCCACAACGGAATACCTTGCAAAGCATGGAGCCACGGAGGTGATTATCTGGAAAGTAGGTCATGCGTTCGCAAAGAACATGATCCGTGAGAAGGGCTGCATCTTTGGCGGCGAGCTTGCCGGGCATTATTATTTCCGCGATTTCAACAACTGCGACAGCGGAATTCTTGCGTCTCTCCTTGTGCTCCAGACCACAGTGAAGATGAAGAAGGAAGGCAAGTCCCTTGCGCAGTTCATGGATGATCTTGTGAAGTATGCCAACAGCGGAGAGACGAATTTCAAGCTGGAGGAAAAGGACGCCTGCATTAAGGAGATCTACGACACGTTCACAAGCCAGAACCCCGACAAGGTGATGGACTGCGACGGCTATCGCATAGAGTTCGCCGATTGGTGGTTCAGCGTTCGTAAGAGCAACACCGAGCCGTTCCTCCGCCTGATTGTGGAAGCGAAGACCCCTGAGCTGCTTGACGAGAAATTTGGTCTACTCAAGGCTATCATCGCGAAGTATAAATAACAAGGATTTAAAATCGTGAATGGGGGGCGTGCCGGATTGATGGCGCGCCCTCATTTTTGGACTTCGGGTTCGGTTGTTGTTTCGGACGGGCTTTTGCCTCGCGATGAGGTGTGGACAATTTTCAGACCGCGGGCGGTCTTTGTTATCGTGTTTGTTATCGCGAGAGCCTTCAAAGAATCAGGCTCTGTTGCGGGGAATCGCGGCGGCGGGGCACGTTTTTCACGGACTGTTTATTGGCAGGGAGTTGTTATATGAAAACCGGCTTGATCATGGAAGGCGGCGCGATGCGCGGCATGTTTACATGTGGGGTCCTTGACGTCCTGCTGGAAAATGAAATCCGGTTTGACGGCGCGGCGGGAATTTCCGCGGGAGCGGTGTTTGGCTGTAACTTTAAATCAAGGCAGATAGGCAGGGCAATCCGGTATAACAAGAAATACTGTAAGGACCCGAGATACTGCAGCATCCGATCCTTGATAAGGACCGGGGACCTGTATGGCGCGGATTTCTGCTACAGGGAGCTGCCGGATCGGCTGGATCCGTTTGATAGAGTTTCTTTCCGGGACAACCCTATGGAGTTTTATGTCGGTGCCACGGATGTCGGGACAGGCAGCCCCGTTTATCACAAATGCACGGATGGCGGAGAGCTCGACATACTGTGGATGCGCGCCTCGGCTTCCATGCCGATTGTGTCGCGACCTGTTCTTGTCGACGGTCGACTTTACCTTGACGGGGGTGTTTCCGATGCTGTCCCATACAGGTTCATGGAGTCAATGGGCTATGACCGCAATCTGATTGTGTTGACTCAGCCCGCCGGCTACAGGAAGCGCGGGAGCGTAGGGCTTCCTCTTATAAGGCTGATGCTCAGGAGATTCCCCGCTATATCTGGGGCGATGGCGCGTCGGCGAGATGTGTACAACAGGCAGATGGATGAGATAGACGAGAGGGAGCGCGCTGGCGTCTCTTTTGTGATCCGGCCGCCGGAGCCTCTGGAGATCGGCAAGATTGAAAGAAACCCTGAGACCCTTGAGCGGGTTTACAATATGGGGCGTAGCGTAATGGGGGCATCCATTCTTCAGCTGAAAAGATATCTCTGTATCTAGTATTCAGGGTTTTGTTCTTTGTAAATCTACGG
>CAMKPI010000191.1 GCA_946414625.1 uncultured Spirochaetaceae bacterium
GATGTTGTCAAGGGTACGTTCTCGTATAAAAACCGCGATTTCGAGGTGCTTGATACGGCGGGCATACGCCGCAGGAGCAAGGTCGAGGAGGATGTGGAATATTACTCCGTGAACCGTGCGATAAAGACGATTGACGAGGCGGACGTTGTGCTTCTCATGGTGGACGCGGCGGAAGGTCTTGCCGAGCAGGACAAGAAGATTGCTTCGTTGATTGTAAGGCGCGGGTGCGGCGTTGTGATCGTGCTGAATAAGATGGATCTCCTGAAAGGCCTTGGAAACGAGAAATCCGCCATAGAAGACAGAGTGCGCTTCCTGTTCCCTGTGCTGAATTTCGCTCCTATTGAGTTCATTTCAGCGATGAAAGCAAAGAATATAGCCGGTATGCTGGATACGGCGCTCATGGTTGAGGAAGAGTCTAAAAAGCGGGTGGATACCGGGGTGTTGAATTCCGCTTTGGAGAGGTGGGGAGCCGCTTACCAGCCTCCGCGCGGGGCGGCAGGACACTACAAGGTTTACTACGGAACGCAGGTTTCAGCAGGACCGGTCAGGTTTCTGTTTTTTGTGAATCGGAAGAAAGATTTTCCGGATATCTACGTGCAGTACCTGAAAAACTGTATTCGGCGCGACCTCGGATTCTCCCATATTCCCGTGGAGGTTGATTTGCGGGAGCGTGACAGGAGCGTTAGCAACCACAAGCTGGGGCAGAATGCCAAGGTGAGGAGCACCCCGCGGGATAAGGCGGCAGAGGGCGGAGGTCGGGCTTCCGAAACTCCGACCCCGGGAGCCACGGGCAGGGCTCGGGCGAAAACCGTACGTAAAAAGATGGGCGCTCATGCAAAGGCAAGGGCTATCGAGAGCTTCAAGGAGAAGAGGCGAGCGGCTAAGGCAAGAGGAGCCCAGAACCCCCGAAAGAATCAGAATTGAAACCATCGCGAGGCTTTTGCGCGGGTACTGGCAGACGAAATGGCAAGCGCTATCACCGCCGACGGCATCAACGGCGATTTGCGCGCTTGTGCTGGCAGACGCTCTGGCAGCGCTATCACCGCCGACGGCATCAATGACGATTTGCGCGCTTATGTTCGTAGAGGCGCGAAGCGGCAGGATCGTGGCGTGAAAGATTGTGACCGAGCGATATTCCTGCCGGTACTTACAACGATTATTGAGTTTCATGATTGTTTTTTATATAATCGACCACGGGGCTTTCGGCCTGCCAAAGGTGGGCGTTGGAAACGGCTTTCCGTTTTTCAATGCTGCCGATGCTGTTTCAAAGGAACGTTTCACAAATGATAGATCTATTCTATAAGTTCAAAGAGTTCACAAAGCCTGAGGAATACAGGCAGATGGGAATCTATCCATATTTTCATTGCCTGGAGAGCAGGCAGGCAAAAGAGGTTGTGATGGAGGGAAAGCGCAGAATCATGCTTGGCTCCAATAACTACCTCGGGCTCACGACCAACGAGGATGTCATTGCCGCCGCCCACGCCGCGCTCGACAAATACGGCACAGGCTGCTCAGGCTCACGCTTCATGAACGGGAGTTTGGATCTGCACGTCACCTTGGAGAAGGAGCTTGCGAAGTTCCTGCATAAGGAGGCGGCGCTTACATTTACAACAGGTTTTTCCACAAATCTCGGAATCATCAGCTCCCTTGTGGGACGCAACGATTATGTGATCTGCGACAGGGAGAACCACGCCAGCATATACGATGGCTGCAAGCTGTCCTACGGCAACATGATGCGGTATCACCACAGCGACATGGACGGTCTTGAGGCGTGCCTGCGGAGGGTTCCGGAGAATGCCGGTTGCCTTGTGGTGACGGACGGAATTTTCAGCATGCGCGGCGACATCTGCCGCTTGCCGGAGATTGTGGAACTCTGCAGAAAATACGGCGCGAGAATCCTTGTCGACGACGCGCATTCCCTCGGAGTCATTGGAGAAGGCGGACGCGGAACGGCGAGCCATTTCGGGCTTGAGAATGAAGTTGACGTTGTGATGTGCACATTCAGCAAATCTCTTGCAAGCCTTGGCGGCTGTCTTGCCTCCACAGCCGCGGTTGCGGACTATGTGAAGCATACTTCCCGTCCGTTCATGTTCAGTGCAAGTCTGCCGCCTGCGAACGCAGCCTCCGCGCTTGCCGCGCTTCACGTGCTTGAGGCTCACCCGGAGCTCCCACGCCGCCTGATGGAAATCTCTGATTACACAAGAGAGACCTTCAAAAAGCATGGAATCAAGATCGTCGAGGCCAAGACGCCGATTGTTCCGATTTACACAAAGAGTGCGGACTATACCTTGGAGCTTGCCCGGAACCTCTTCGATGCGGGAGTATATGTGAATCCGGTGCTTCCTCCAGCCACGCCGGAGGGTGAGTGTCTTCTCCGCGTCAGTCTGATGGCAACGGTGACGGAGGATCTTGTGGACGAGGCGGCGGGAATCATTAAAACAGAGATGGATAAGCTCGATGCCAAGTATGGCTACAATGGCTGACTCCGGAATCCTCAAAAAGACGTTGCCCCGAAAAGACGTTATATGCGCCGTACACTGAAAAATTGTCATTATGGCGAATCTGTCCTCGTTACGGGAGCCTCTAGCGGAATCGGAAAGGCCACTGCTGAG
>CAMKPI010000192.1 GCA_946414625.1 uncultured Spirochaetaceae bacterium
GCGTAAAACCCACAAGGCTTCTTATATCTTTGGCTATTCCCATCTTTCCTCCAAAAAAAAGGCCACACCCGAGGTGCAGCCCTAAAAAACGCCAGGTACAAACCGGCAGATATCAGAAGGTGAACGTTACACCGACAGCCAACGTGGGAGCGATGCGGAAAGACACTGCACCGTCCTTGGCAACATTATTCGTGCCGTCGTATGTTCTGTCGTTGCCGTCATACTTTGTGGTATACTTGGAGTAGAGCACAAGGTTCGGCTCGTATACAACGCTCAAAGCAACCTTCTCGTTGAAGGTATAATCAGCCTTTGCCTTCAGAGCAAGAGCCACGCCGAAGAGTGAATTCTCGTATTTCTTTGTGTCGCCGCTTTCCTTATAGTTCTGCTTTGTTCCGGTGAGGCCCAAGCCACCGCCGACACCCAGCTTGAACCTGTCAAGCTGCGGAAGATTATACATAACACCCACATTGAACTTCCAGCCGAACCAGGAAAGATCCTGGTAATTGAGACCGTTGGAATCTGTCAGCTCTTTCTTGTTGTATGAGGTACCAGTCATCCTGCCATCATCAAACAAATAATGCGCAGCATGGAAAGGAAGGATGAAATCGCCATCCGCATAAATCGTGAGGTTGGGATTGACCTGGTAGCCGAAATCAAGCCCGATGTCGACGCCCTTGGAAACGTAAGCCATCTTCTGGGTTGTGCTGGCATCCACATTGATCTCAAAAGCATAGTCGGTGATTCCGTAACCGACTCTCGGAGTAAGAGAGAACTGGCCTGCAGCAAAAACTGCGCCGCCCAGAGCGACCAAAACCAACATCGCTATAAGTGTTTTCTTCATAAGAAACTCCTTTTTTGTTCAAATTATCGTGGATATTATAGAACAATCTCCAACAAAGTAAAACAGTATTTTTGATTTTTATCAGAAAAACCGCCTTAATTTGCCCGACACAGCCGCTTCTAATCTCCACTGCGCAAGGAAGAAAAACCTCACGGCATCTCTCCCTTTTCACAGATAAAACAATCGCGCCGCGATAAAGTTACTTCAACATTTCAATCAAGCGGGGAAGAACCTCCTCGAACTTCACGCCATACCAATGATTCTCGTACCTTTGGGTATTCTCGATACATTGCACGACATAGTCCGCGGCGATTCTCGCCGCCTCGAACGGGGTTTTCCCCCTGAACAGGGCGCCCGTAAAAGCCGATGCATAAACATCACCCGTGCCATGACAGCCCTCTGCGATCTTTTTGTGCTCGTAGTACTTAATGTCCCCCGCCTTGTATACAACAACTCCTGTCGTGTCCGGTCTGTATGAGACACCGGTCAAGATCACCGTTCCCGGCGTGATCCTGGAAAGTCGCTCCAGCAAGTCCGCCACATAAGCGGTGTCGATCTCCTGTCTGTATTCTTTTCCTGTGAGGAAGCAGGCTTCGGTGATATTCGGTAAAAGATAGTCTGCCTTACCGGCAAGAGTGCGCATCTCCTGTACGAACGCATCGTCGAAACCATAGTAAAGTTTCCCATTGTCCGCCATCGCAGGGTCGATCACTGTAAAGGCCCCGTCACTCAACGTGCTGTCGATGATGCTCTTCACAAAGCCGATCTGCCGGGTGCTGCCGAGGTATCCTGTGTATACGGCGTCAAAGCGGATCCCCTCCCTGTTCCAATGATCTTCGATTTTAGGCATGTCATCGGTGAGGTCGCGGAAAGTATAGCCTGTAAAGCCTCCGGTATGCGTGGAAAGCACCGCCGATGGAAGTATCGCGGTCTCAATTCCAGAGGCAGAAAGGATGGGAAGCGCCACTGTGAGAGAGCACTGCCCCACGCACGAAATATCCTGTATGGTAAGTATTTTCTTGTCCTGCATACAAATCCTCCTACAGAAACAATTTTTAGAGAGTGTTATATATCTTTTTTAGTTCCGTTTCAATAGCGTCGCACAAAGAATTCTGCTCTTCGCTTTTGTCAGCTGTTATATAGTGGACGTATAATGTACCATCGAGTCGCACAATGTATTCTGCTCTTCGCGTATCTTGCAGAGCGCAAACCCAGAAATATTGCTCACACGCACTTTTCCGCGCGTTTTGACAAGAGCGTAATGCCGATAGCGTGAAGATCCAAAACGGTAAGTCCCACCATACAAGCCGAAAAAAACAACCTGAGTCGATTTCTAATCCCGGAATGTGTCATCTGGAACCACCAGGCCCCGTCCGGATGTCAACCGGAGTCCCGTAAATCGGGCATTCTCAGAACTTCTCTCGGCTTAGAGCCGCGCGCGGGACCGACAACTCCCGCTTCCTCCAGCTGTTCAATAAGGTTTGCGGCCTTGTTATAACCAACGGATAGCCGCCGCTGTATGTAGGACGCAGACGCCTCTCCCTTCTCGGCGACAAGCCTCCAGGCCTTCATATAAAGATCCTCACTCCCGGACGAATCAGAGGCTGACGCATCGGAGGTATCGTCAGCTTCGTCATCCTCGAAATACGATTCGTCAATATAGTCCGGCTCGCCCTGAGACTTCACAAAATCCACAATTGACTCAATCTCGGAATCGATATAAGAGCCCTGTATGCGCGTCGGCGTGCGGGAAGACGAGGAGGCGTAG
>CAMKPI010000193.1 GCA_946414625.1 uncultured Spirochaetaceae bacterium
GGAAGCGAAGAAGCGGGCATATCGAGCACAATCATCAGGTCGCTCCGGTTAGCCTGCCGGATGCAGTTCCGATACACATTCACGGCGGTGATGCCGTGCTGGGAAAGCAAAGAACCAAACAAGTCCCCCGCCTCTTTCTCTATCCGGCTTTTCTCATCCTCAGAGAGAGTGTCCTTGAATTTCACAATTATGCAATGCTTCATTTTCTGCAGTTCTCCCTTACAGCGCTGTTGTCATCATCCATTTGAAGTGGAAAATGCGAAAAAAACGAACGGGTGCTTCACAGCGTTTCTCGAGTCATCATCCCTGTGCGAGGGAGAATCCGGTTAAAACCTCGCTCGCAAGCCCCGCGGGGCGGTATGTCATCGTCCCGCACGCGGGGAGAATCCGGAATATCATGTCCGGAAATGGTACCGAAACCCCGTTGGCATCATCCCCGTGCGAGGAGTGAAACCTTGATGACCGCCAACACATACAAGGCGAATATCAACCGTTGGCATCATCCCCGTGCGAGGAGTGAAACTCCTGGAAATTCACCGCCACCCAAAGACGTGACGCAAGGGCACGCCGGGTTTTCAGCTCCGCCCAAAGCTCGCCCCGCAAGAGTCCCGCAGCGCAAGGTACAAATCGTTTCCCCGCGCATCCGGGGTCCATCTTCTACCTCAGCATGGAAATGAACGCGATAATCACACCCGCGATACCTTCTCCGCCGAGAGCGCCGCTTGAATAAAGATTCACATCCGTCTCCGTTGTGTGCCCGATTTTCTTTGCAAAGCCTCCCAGAAGCGCACCGAGCCCCACAGGAAGGGTTATCATCATAGACAGGTACACGCCGAGGCCGAGCGTAGCGGTGGGAAGCCCAAGAAGGAATAGGACGGCACCGATGAGGATTCCCGCGTAGAATTCCGTGGTTCCCCTGAACGAGCCCGCCATCACGGACACAGCCCTTGCCTGCGGCGCGGGAAGAGCCTCGGTGCCAAAGGCGCCGAAAACGCGGTGCATGAGGAAAAGCACAAGCACGGAAAGCACCGCTCCGACGACTCCGCCTATAGCCTCCGCCTTTATCTGCTCACGCGGGTCTGTTCCAAGAAGATGGCCGCTTTTCAAATCGTTCGTCACGTCTCCGGAAAGCCCGCAGGATACCGCAGCCAAGGCGGCAATGCAGAAAAGCGGCACCAAAGAGCCGCCTGCCGCGCCGCCGGATGCCGCGCCGACAGCCGCACCACGACTGAAAAGCCCCGCGCCAAGCATAACCAGAATACCGAAAATCTCCATAGGGTTGATTCCGCTCTGACCGGTGAGCATGCCGCATAAGAGGCACGCCACAGCGGCGAGAAGCACGGCAACGAGCGCCTCAAGAGCGTTCACACCGACAAAAACGGAAAGAATACCGGCAAAGAGGAGAACCACAAAAAAGAGAGAGAGCACCTTGCCGCGCTTGATTCCGGTGAATCCGGAGCCGCCCTTCAACGCGCCGAAAACAAACCTGATAAGAATTCCCACACCGGTGCCGATCATCAGCCCGATTCCGAGGTTCTGTCTGAAAGCCTCGGAACACCCAAGCGGAGAGAGCACAAAATAGGACAATACACCGCCCAAAAGCCAGCAAAGCGCGGCAGCCTTGTCAATCACGGCACCGATCGCAAGCGCCATCGGACTCACCCAGAAGCTCACCGGAGGAATCTCTCCCCGGAAAGCGCTGCCTCCGCCGTATACAGTGAAAACAGCAGGAATCCAGCCGAACAGATCTCGAAAAATGGTGAAAACAACGCTCAGCGCCATGGATATGAAGAGCTTCATCGCCTGCTTGCCCCGCTCCACTCCCGCGCGGAGAGTCTCGTAAGCGGCTCGACCTATCGGATACGGCAACTTCTGTTCTTCAATGAGGGTCTTTCTGTAAAGCGCCGAACACACTGTGCCGAGAACCGCTCCGAGAACCGTGACAACAAACACAGGCAAAAGAGGCACCTGAGCAGTGGGGTCCAGCATCCAAATCCCGGGCAGCGTGAACGCCAGTCCTCCCGCCACCATCGCACCCGCGCTCATCAGAGTATGAGTCACATTTATTTCCTGAAGGGTGGAATTTTTGAACCGACCCAGCACTGCCATGGAAAGCACCGTGACAAAAACGGTGGGCCAGGGGAGCGCTCCCATGCGGAGCGCGACATACATCGAGCTGGTGGTGATGACAAGAAGCCCCACGATTCCGAGAATCAAACCTCTCAAAGTAAACTGTTTCATTATGCGCCTCTGCATCCTGCCCGCCGCCAGATCTTCGCGCGCGGCACGCTCGATGCATTCTATGGAATTACAATAGAATTACAGCGTACACGATATAACATATCGGCGAGAATTTCCACCTGCCAGCCTACTGACAGCCCGGCAACGCCCAAAGGGGATGGATTCCGTGGATTCAAGAGAGCAAAAGTGAAAATAATAAAACCGCCCCGCAGTCTAAGGAAGCGGTTTTATCAACCAAAACCAAGGCTCAACCGTCTATCGGTCAGCACTTTTTTCGTTTTACAAAGCACTTCCGCTCCTGTCGCCCCATGTTCCATAAAGGCAATAATTCACGCAGAGGGCTCAAACGGCCTCTCCTGACTT
>CAMKPI010000194.1 GCA_946414625.1 uncultured Spirochaetaceae bacterium
TATATTGGATCGGGCCTCATAATCCTCCGGGTTTTCCAGCGCGATAAGGGAGCTGTGAATAAGCGACCTCATCAGCCCCTCGGAAATGTAGTCGCTGGTGTTGTCATCATCACCGGAGAAGTACTGCTCGCAGATATGGTTAAAAATGTCGTAAATCCCGGCTACCATCTGTCGCTTCGACAGGGAAAATGTATACCTCGGGTTCAGAATCGAGAACTTCGGCATCACCTCCGGACCGAAAACATGACCGATTTTCAGGTGCGACTCATGATTCGTTATGACAGCGCCGGCGTTCATCTCCGATCCGGTACCGGCCATGGTGAGGACGCAGCCGACAGGTACGATCTTGCAGTCGGGCTCCTCAAAACGCAGGTAATACTTCTCCCATGGATCTCCGTCACAGTTCACCGAGACCGACACTGCCTTGGCGTAGTCGCAGCAGGAGCCGCCGCCGATGGCAAGAAGCAGATCCGTATGATTCTCCCGGGCTATGCGCACACCCTCACGAAGCTTCTCCACGGTTGGATTAGGCATAACACCGCCGTCCTCCACAATCTTCTTGCCGCAGGCTGTCAGAGTCCGGACGACTTCGTCGTAGACGCCGTTCCTCTTAATTGATCCTCCGCCGTAGATGAGCTGCACTGTCTGTCCGTACTTCGGGAGCTCCTCTGCGAGACCTTTCAGGGCGTCATCCCCGAAATATAGCCGCGTCGCATTCAAATAACTGAAATTTCCAAGCATAAAGCCATCTCCTTTTTTTATTCACTGTTTCATTCATTCACGGACAGCAAATGCCCATGGCAATCCGACGTATTTCCAGAATGAAAACCAAACACATATCATCCGACAGCCCGCGTCAATCCGTCATATCTACAAAACGCAGACCAAACACATATCATCCGACAGCCCGCGTCAATCCGTCATATCTACAAAACGCAGACCAAACACATATCATCCGACAGCCCGCGTCAAACGCAGCGGAATCCCAGAATTCGAACCCCTAAAACCCGGTTAAACTCAACAAGCAGTCTCCCGTAATGCTTCAAAAGCCGATTCCGTAAAGTCGATTTCGTATTACAGAAAAACACAGCTTCTGTTACAAAAACGTCTGTTTTCAAGATAACGATAAAAACACAGATAATTACACGACAAGGATTTTACATGCCCTCACGCTTCGGGCTCGAGGATGTTCCTGTAGCGGGCGAAGCACTCGTTGGCTGTCCTGTAACAGGATTCCTCCATATCCCTAAATACGCGAATAAGGTCTTTTGCGTAGTCTGTCAGGATGGATGAGCCGCCGTTCGCGCCTCCCGAGCGGCTCACTACCAAAGCCCTGCCGCTGCCCGTCTCCGCTTTTTTCAGGATGTTCAGCGCCTTGGAGTAGCTGATTCTAACCTTTCTCGCCGCTTTCAGGACGGAGCCTGTCTCCTCGACCTCTTCCAGAATTTCGATGATTCCGGGACCTATGTCATGCCCACGTCCGTTCACAAGACGCAGTTTAACATCACAGTACATTTCGCCTCTCCAACCTCGGGGACGCAGAAGAGAATCTTGAACGCGCACCCGCTCCGCACCCAGTGCCAAGTACGGCGCAAGCCCCGCGTCCGCATTCAACACCGCGCCAAACATCGGTTTCGGACTCGCCATTGCCGGCGTCAATACGCGCACCCGCTCCGCACCCAGTGCCAAGTACGGCGCAAGCCCCGCGTCCGCATTCAACGCCGTGCCAAACATCGGTTTCGGACTCGTCATTGCCCGCGTCAATACGCACCCGCTCCGCACCCAGCACCAAGTACGGCGCAAGCCCCGCGTCCGCTGCACATCTCCAAGTCTCACCAAATCGACCGCGCTCCCCGCCGACCTCTGACCCCCCGGGACTCCCAACTCCCCTCACTCAACCCGTCCAAATCAAAAAGCCGGCGAGGAAAACGGGGGCAACACCACGAAGATCCCGCCTCACGCTTTCAGAACAGAATGGTGAGGGATAGAAACGAGCCGTTGCCCCTCGATACCGCCCCGCGCTTTCAGGACAGAATGGCAAAAGCCAGAAACGAGCCGTTGTCCTCTCGAAACCGCCTCACGCTTTCAGAACAGAATGGTGAGGGATAGAAACGAGTCGTTGTCCTCTCGAAACCGCCCCGCGCTTTCAGGACAGAATGGCAAGAGCCAGAGACGAGCCGTTACCCCTCGATACCGCCCCATTTCCAGGACAGCCCAGACCGAGCCGGCATCGCAACGCCAGACTTTCACTTCTCGGGACACCTGCTCCCGGAATACTTATCCGACAGATAGTGCATCACCGCTTCCAGTACACCCCCGGCAACGGCTCGCGCCTTGTCGGACACGGTTGTATGATCGGTATCTGCACCACGGGGATCAACATCCGCAACCTTGAAGCCCTCCGGCACGAAGAGCCCGCTTCTGAGCATCCCACGAACCTTGCCTCCGATCTCCGTGATGACCGGAGAGTTGTCAACAAATGCCAGAGCGTCCCCTTTTGACACAA